>JABDKO010000307.1 GCA_013002165.1 Rhodothermales bacterium
TGCCGTCCCTTGGTCTGAAGCTTGAGGTTGGATCATGATGCGACAGTTTATTTTTGGTTGCCTCTTTCTGGTGCTTGTTCTTGTCGGCTGCGAGACTGCGATTACACCAATAGTCGGTACTCCGCAACCCTACACCATGTTTGGTTATCTCGGTGCCGAGCGAGACACACAACGAGTTCACGTGATACCGGTCCGCGATCAGCTGGACTTGCTGGATCCGTCGATGCCCATTGATGCGACCGTTATGTCGACCAATGTCAATTCAGGGGACGAGCGTCAGTGGAATGACTCTCTTGTATTCTTTGACGACGGATCGTGGGCGCACGTATTCTGGTCCGAATTCCGTGCAATCCCTTTGGATACGTATCGGATCGACGTGAGGCGTGCAGACGGAGCGACCTCAACTGCATCAACGAAAATACCGTTGGCGCCTACTGGAATAACTGAGGATCCGACAATACTTGGTACCCGACTTGTTCAGCAGAGAGTACGCTGGACGCCTGCCACTCGTCTGGTAGATGTCCTTGTCGAATACGACGCGCGAGCGGTAATTCCCGGCTCCCCGGCGCGTATAGTTGAAGTCCCCTATTCCGCCGTCCAGCTGGGTGACGACTGGGTCGTAGATGTCAATCTTTCCGGTGATTTCAACGTAGTGACGGCCTCTTTTCCCGGCTCACCCGTGATACTGAATGAGATTCGGATGAGTGTGTTCTCTGTCGATGAGGCGTGGGTTCCACCGGGTGGAATATTTGATTTTGAGCTTCTATCAGAGCCCGGTACACTCGATAACGTGGAAAACGGTTTCGGATTTGTTGGTGCCGGAGTCCGGGAGTCGCTCACGTGGTTGCCTGACAGCACAGTTCTTAGTACAATCGGATATACAGTACCCTAGCTGGCGAAGAATCCTTCGTCTGACCTCGGTTTCTACCTCTTTTTCAGGTCATTAGATCAGATACTACCATGAGATGGCTACTCTTAATTCTTGTCATGCCACTATTTTGGGTGGACAATTCCACCGTCCAGGCACAGGAAGTCAATCTTCAGGAGTGGGAAGTTCCGTGGGAAAGCTCACGTCCGAGAGATCCCTACATTGGTCCCGATGGGAACGTGTGGTTTGTCGGTCAACGCAGTGATTATATCGGAATGCTTGATCAGGCCACCGGGCAGTTCAAGAAATACGATCTTCCAGCGGGCGCCGGACCGCACAATTGTATCGTGGATGAGGAAGGATTTGTCTGGTACTCCGGCAACAGAGCTGCGAATATCGGACGACTCGACCCATCAACTGGCGATATCGAAATCATTCCAATGCCGGACCCGGCAGCCCGCGACCCGCACACTCTTATTTTTGATAGCGAAGGTGATATCTGGTTCACCGTTCAGGGTGGGAACTACGTGGGTAAACTTACGGTCGCTTCCCGCAAGGTGGACCTGATCAAAGTACCTACAGAAGGTTCGCGACCTTACGGAATAGTCATCGACGAGAATGACAGGCCATGGTTTCTCGAGTTTGGTTCTTACAAGATTGCCACCGTCGATCCACAGTCGATGGAGCTTGAAGAGATTGACCTTCCTCGAACTGATGCCCGCCCACGACGACTTGGTATTACGACGGACCAGAATCTCTGGTATGTCGACTATGCCGGAGGTTATCTCGGTAAATATGATCCATCAAGCGGCGAGTTCGAGGAATGGCAGATGCCTTCGGGAGTAGGATCCCGACCGTACGGAGTTGCCGTGGATGACCAGGACAGGATCTGGTTTGTCGAGACGGGTCCGCAGCCCAATCGTTTTGTCGGCTTCGATCCCGGGACGCAGCAGTTTTTCAGCATCAATACGGTCGAAAGCGGTGGAGGTACTATTCGGCATATGTATTTCAACGCGCCGACGCGCGAGATCTGGTTCGGTGCAGACTCCAACACCATCGGGCGCGCAAAGCTGACTGATGCCGGGCTATAAAATTGCAGCTGCAATGCTGCTGACCACGGCGGTTGTTCGCTTCGGATACCTGGATGGTCCGCCTCTTGCTCATACTGGAGGATTTGGAGAACCGTCATGCGCCCTGTGCCATTTCGGGGATACGATAAACAGCAGCGAGGGTGAACTACAGCTGTTTGGAATCGAAGGCCTCCGCGCTGGTCATACATCCGAGCTTTCCGTCGAGCTTTCCTCTACCGGACTGTCAGTAGCCGGTTTCCAGATGTCAGCGCGCTCCCCTGATGGTGAAACCATCGGAGACTTCAGGTCGCCGGACATCAACTCACAGGTATTGACCGACTCGACGGGCGTTCAGTATATCCAGCACACTCGTTTTGGAACCGAAAATGCAGTTGTCGTCGACGGCATCGCTCGATGGGCCGTCATTCTGGATCTGGCCGAATCCTCAGCGGATACACTCATCCTGAATGTGGCCGCAAATGCCTCGAACGGCGACAACTCGGCACTGGGCGACAGAATCTTTACGCGAGAAGTGCTGGTGCCGCTTACCGGCCCGGGACCCGGGCAGCAATAGCATTGTGCGAGCGCGGCACACATCAGCACGTTTCAATGGATAGCGCTGGTTGATGCGCTGTCCGTCGATGCTAGCAGGCGTAGTCGCGCGAAGTGGTTGTCAAGTCACTTATTATGTCACCAGAATCTTTGCCGGCCGGCGAACACCAACCACATTTCGACCGTAGCATGCAAAGGGGGCAATCTTTTTACAGTCGGGGCGTTACTTCTATTACGCTTCTGACTCATCTCACAAGATACCGATGCGGTTCCGGATCATCATAGCGGGTTTTTTGGTCATGCTGGCCTGCGTACCCGTGGTCTGGTCCCAGAGCGCCGAATTGGATCAGGCGCTTCTCGATTTGAATGAAGGGAGGTACGAGGCGGTCATCGCCGAACTTGGCAAGGAGGTAAATTCTCCTGACACAGCCGGAGTAGCCGTCACCACGTACCTGTCAGCATTCCTTCACAGCGGTCGCTATGATGAGGGGTTGGATGAAGCAGAGCGCCTTGCTCGCAGGTTTTCTGAAGACCCGTTTGTTCATTTCATGCGAGGGCGCCTCCTGGCACGAGTCGGCAGCCACGATCAGGCCCTGTCGGAGTTTCGTGAGGCGGGCGGGCTACGGCGAAATTTCTGGTTCAATGCTATCGAGTTCGCAGAGTCACTGCAGCGTCTCGGCAATACGAGAGACGTTGATCAGATTGCATCGACCATTCTCAGTGCATACAAGCAGGGCTATTTTTCGACAGCTGCGGATCTGACTGTTGCCGCCCGGGCGTCAGCGATGGTTGGAGATTTCCACAATGCCAATGCTGCCTTTCGACAGGCCTACAACATAGATCCTCGCAACGTTGATAATCTGTTTCACTGGGCAACTGTCTTCAGAACGAAGTATAACGAGGCTGATGCCCGTCGGACGTTTAGTGAGGCTATCGAGATCAATCCGAACAGATCTGACCTGCGTACAGGTCTGGCTCTGGCCATCCCCGGTTTTGCTGCACGTGAAAAGCTGGCGGACGAAGCCATTTCGATCAACTCCAATGATGCCGGCGCACTCTCGATAAAAGCATCGATCAGTTTACTGGATGGAAATTATTCGGAAGCGTCTACTCAAATTGATCGGGCCCTCGCAATCGATGGCAGCGACCTGTCCAACCTCGGCCGGGCGGCAGCGATCGCCCTCGTTCAGGATGACACACTTCGCGTGCAATCTCTCGAGGAAAAAGCACTGGCAATCAATGCGCGACCCGTGCACTTCTATATCACTGCTGCGCAGGACCTTTCTTTAAAGTTCCGTTACTCTGAGTCGCTTGACTATGGCCTCGCGGCGATGCGGGCGAATCCGAGCTCTTCGGAGGCGCTGGCAGAAGCAGGTGCAGGGTTGCTTCGGATCGGTAGAGCCGACGAGGCGCGCCGGTACCTCGACCGTGCCTTCGAGATGGATCGATTTAATCTCTACGTTGGCAATATGCTCACGCTTATCGATGAGTATGATTCGTTCACGACGGTCGAAAGCGAGAACTTTGAACTCGTAATTCACTCCAGCGAGGCAGCGATACTGGGCCCGCCGATTCTGGAGGTTGCCGAAGAGGCCTTCGAAGCGATGTCGGCTTACTATCCCTACGTGCCCGAAGCGCTTATTCGGATAGAAGCGTACAACGATGCTGACGACTTTGCGGTACGAATTGCCGGCATCCCGCATCTCGGCCTGCTTGGTGTAGCCTTCGGCGATGTTGTTGCAATCAACACACCGGGTGCCCTTCCCGGCACGCCATATAATTGGGCACGCACACTCTGGCACGAAATTGCACACACAATGGCCATCGGGACATCCGGTCACCGTGTGCCACGCTGGTTTACGGAAGGACTCTCTGTCTACGAGGAGCGAAAAGCGCGCCCGGAGTGGGGGAGAGAGCTTGACCTTCAGCTTTACACCGCTCTGGATAGAGACAGATTGCATCACTTGGCCGAGATGGATCGCGGATTTACCAGGCCCGAGTTTCCGGGACAGGTCTTGCTCAGTTACTATCACGCATCGAAAATCGTTGAGTACCTGGAAACAACCTTCGGACCGGAGATCATCCCGCAGATTCTCGTTTCTCTTCGGAACGGTGATGACATCGGGACATCGCTTGAAGCCGCAACCGGTCAATCGCTGCAGGCTCTTGATGCGAGCCTGTTCGCAATGCTCGGCGACGAAAGGGATGCGTTTCGTCGTGTAATCAACGGACTTCCCGATCTGTTGGGAGATGGGGGAGCACCTTCACTTGCGGATCCCGAATCCGGTGGTAACAATCGATTCCTGCAAGAACTTCGGACCGGTTATGCACAGCTGGAACTGGGAAATCTCGACAAAGCGGAGCAACACTTTGACGAAGCACTTGTCCTATTCCCGAACTACGTTGACCGAGGGAATGCTTACGAAGGACTTGCATCGATATTCCGGTCACGCAATGACACGGAAGGCCTGACGGATATCCTGGAAAGATTTCTTGCAGTGTCAGACTACGGTGTCGATGCAGCTATCGAACTTACGCAGCTTTATCTGGATAAACGTGATACACTCCGGGCCGCGACTACTCTTCGCAGGACAGTCGATGTTGATCCTTACAATGTTGAGTCACGCCGTTTGCTGGGTGATCTTTATCTGAGTGTCGGGATGGTAGACAAGGCTACAGGGGAACGAAGGGCTGTTGTTGCGTTGGGCCCGATAGATCTTGCCCGGGCTTACTATGAACTGGCCGATGTGCTGTTTTTGTCAGGGGATTTTTTTGCAGCGAAGCGTGCGGTTCTGCAATCTCTCGAGATCGCGCCCGGTTTCCGGGACGCCCAACGGCTGCTCTTGATGTGTGTAGATGGTACTGAATAAAATGACAGCATTACGTCACTTGATAATCGGCGGCTTCGTTGCCTTGCTTGTGCTGACGCCGGAAAAGGCGGCAGCCCAATCTGATCACGGATTCCGATTCGTACGGATCAAGTATGCCAACAATGCAACCGGCTGGGTATCCCGATTCGGCGATACATGGTCGCACGATTACCCTACGGCGGAGTACAATTTTTACGAGGCTCTGGAGCGGACTACGCGAATACATGCCGAGCGGCCATCACTTGTTCTCACGCTGGACGATCCTCAGATTTTTGAGTACCCGATTCTGTATCTATGCGAGCCGGGATACTGGGAGATGACTGATGCGGAGGTCGAGTCTCTCAGGGAGTACTTTGATCGGGGCGGTTTCATGTTGTTCGATGATTTTCGCGGGGAGGATGAATGGTATCAGCTGTACTCGCAGATCAAGAGACTCTATCCTGACAGGGAGCCGGTAGAGTTGCCGAATGATCACTCAATCTGGTCGATTTATTACGAGGTTGATCCTGTTGCGACACCGTCACTTGTTGGAGGGCCCAGGGGGCGCGGCTCTGGCCGTGAATTCGATACGAGTCGGATCGACAGATACTTCGGGGTCTTTGATGACAACGGGAGGTTGATGATGATGATCTGCTACAACCAGGACCTCGGTGACGGTTGGGAGTGGCCCGAGTTTAACGAGCAGGATGCATCACTAGCAACGTTTCAGATGGGCGTCAACTTTCTAATCTACTCTTTAACACACTAGACTATTTTTAAAGACATGGCCAATGATGATAGATCAGTTCGGGACGATGTGGAAGGTCACGTCGAGCACGAAGACCAGGAGCTTCTTGCCCGCCTGCAAAACGGACGAGACAAGATACAGGCGGAATTAGCCAAACGTATTACGGGACAGGCGGATGTAATTGAACATGTCCTGATCGCCATGTTTGCCGGCGGTCACTGTCTTATTACCGGAGTCCCGGGACTGGCCAAAACGCTGCTTATCAAATCGCTGGGTGAGATTCTGGATTTGAGCTATCGACGTATTCAGTTCACTCCGGATCTCATGCCTGCAGATATAACGGGTATCGACATTATCGAGGAGGACAAGCTTACCGGAAAGCGTGAGCTTCACTTCGTCAAGGGACCCATTTTTGCAAATATCATTCTTGCCGACGAGATCAACCGGACGCCACCCAAGACACAGGCTGCATTGCTCGAGGCTATGCAGGAATACCAGGTAACCGCAGGTGGTGATCGGTTCGAATTGGATCAGCCCTTCTTCGTGCTGGCGACTCAGAATCCCATCGAACTGGAAGGCACGTATCCCTTGCCGGAGGCGCAGCTTGACAGGTTTATGTTCAACGTCGTGATCGACTACCTGTCAGCCGAAGAGGAACTCGAGGTCGCACTGTCCACTACATCGCGGCAGGGAGACGATCTTCAAACCGTCCTCCACGGCGATGACATTCTCGCTTTTCAGCAGCTTATCAGGAAGGTGTACGTCCCGGAAAACGTGGGCAAGTATGCTGTTGATCTCGTCCGCAGTTCACGGCCGGGATCTCCGGAAGCTCCGGACTATGTTTCCAACTGGGTAAGCTGGGGTGCTGGTCTGAGAGCAGTGCAGTACCTGCTGCTTGGCGGCAAGGTACGCGCAGTTTTCAGAGGTCGCTACAATGTTTCGATCGAGGATGTTAAAGCGCTTGCTCGACCCGTTCTGCGGCACAGAATACTGACGAACTTCTACGCGGAATCCGAACGGATCAAACCGGAAGATATCGTTGACCGTCTGGTGGCAGATGTCAAGGAACCATCGTCCGGCTTAAGCTAGGTAGAAACAATGTCCACAGCCGCACCAACACGGTTTATCCGACCTGATGTATTGTCGAGAATCGGGAATCTCGACATGCTGGCCAGAGGTGTAGTCGAAGGGTTCATCGCCGGACTGCACAGGAGTCCCTACAAGGGGTTCAGTTCGGACTTCATGGAGTATCGTCCCTACATCCCGGGCGATGACACAATGCATGTCGATTGGAAAGCATGGGCAAGAACTGACCGTCTGTTTGTCAAGGAATTTGAAGACGAGACAAATACACACATGCAGATTCTCGTCGACAGCAGTGCCTCGATGGGATTCGCATCACACCCGGTGAGTAAACTACAGTACAGCCTCTTTCTCGCTGCAAGTCTTGCGTATCTGATGATCCGGCAAAGGGATGCTGTTGGCTTCACGCTATTTGATGATGACATTCGGAAGCAGGTACCTGCAAGGAGTACCAAGGGCCATCTTCAGAGCATCCTGGTTGAAATGCAGTCGGCAGAGCCCGCAGGTGAGACATCGATGACCAGGCCGTTGCATCTGCTGGCAGAACGCTATCGGAAGCGTGGAATAATCGTGTTGATTTCGGATTTCTTCGGTGACCTGCAGGCAACCCTCGAGGGGTTGCAGCACTTCAGGTTCAAGGGTCACGACGTGATTCTGTTTCAGGTCCTCGATCCTGCCGAGATGTCCTTCACCTTTGACAATTTTGTAGAGTTTGAAGACCTGGAAACGGGTCGCAAGATGTTGGTTGATGCGGATCATGCCCGTGAGGAGTATCTGGGGAAACTGGAGGCGTTCCAGCAGAAACTGCGGCAGGAGTGCAGCCGGTTTGATATCGATTTGACGATCCTCGGATCGGACCAGCCATTGGATTTTGCATTGTTCAATTATCTCGCCGCGAGGCGACGAAGAAATTAGTCACCAGTGTTGTCCTTCGTAAATATCATCTTCCTCGCGGGAATCGCAGCAGCGGCAATCCCCATTGTTCTGCATCTGGTAAGGAATGTCAGGGCCAGGCAGGTACCGTTCAGTACGCTCATGTTCCTGTCGCCAACGGAGGACCAGATTGTCAAGCGCAGGAAACTGCAGGATGCACTGTTGATGGCAATAAGAGCGGCAGCGGTCTGTCTCCTCGCTCTGGTTTTCGCCAGACCATTTTTTCCGGATACTACAATTCCTTTTCTGAGTGGACCCGAACGATCCTCACACGTGGTCCTCCTTGACAACTCGTACAGCATGTCTTCGCCAGGACTATTCGAAGCAGCCAGAGACGAGACTGTCAGACTGATCGAAGAATCCAATCCGGGCGATGAGTTTTCAGTCGTCGTCTTTTCTGACCGACCCCGACAGCTGACAACCTTTGATTCTGAAAGAAGTGTCCACGGCAGTGCAATAGCTTCTCAGGTTGTTTCATATCGGACGACGGATTTCTACGAGCCGCTGCGACTTGCCGAAGAAATATTGCAGGATGCTCGATTCGAGAATCGGAAAGTAGTTCTTGTATCAGACTATCAACGTTCAGGATGGTCCGGTGCACTCGAAAACTGGAACCTTCCGTCGGGGATTGACTTCGTCACGGTGCCGGTGGGAGATGATGAGCGCAGCAATCACTTCATCGATGATGTTCGCATAAGTCAACAGCGCATGCGAGCATCCGGAGCCCGGTCGGCAGCGCTCCGATTTGACATTATTCCGGTTCGTGCAAATGATCAGTCGCCGGCGATGCTTTCTGTAGATATCGAAGGCGCCGGGGTTGCTGAGCAGGCAATACCGGCACTCGACAGATCGCGAGTCACTGTTCAGACATCTGTACCATCGACAGGTACCTATCAGGGAGTTATACGACTGAGTTCTGATGACCTTGAAGTAGACAACTCACACTACGTAACTGTCGATGTTCAGGACAAACCGTCGATCCTTGTGTTGGGCGGTCGCAACCGGTCGAGGTACGATGACGCCTTCTTTCTTGAGAAGGTCTTCGACCTGGGTGACGACGGGTTATACAGATTCGAGAGTCAGGCGCGGTCCTCAATTACTGCCGCAACCCTGCGCGGTCATACCCTTGCTATTCTTGCGGACATCTCCCCATTGACTCAGCGTGAGGTAGACGTTGTTGCAGACTGGGTCAATGACGGTGGCATCGTCTTGATGTCCCAGGGCGCCTCTCTGGACGTTTCACGATATTCCGGTATTCTCGAACAGCTGGGAGTGGGAACAGCCACGGGCGTGGTCAACGCGACAGCAGAGTTTGGAGATGAGAGTATTGTCGGGGAAGTTGATGAGAGGCATCCTGTATTCGCACCGCTCGCTGCAACCGGTGGCGTTATCCTGCGACCCGAATTCAGAAGATACCTTCGAGTCGTTCCGGATTCTTCCGCAAGTGTAATAGCATCCTACGATTCAGGCGATCCCTTTCTCATCGAAAGAAAGCTGGGTGCGGGTAGCGTCATTGTCCACACGTCGACAATTGACAACTCGTGGAATGACTTCCCGGTTGATGAGCTGTATGTTCCTTTCCTGTACCAGATCGCAGGCTATGCGGCCCAATCATCCCAACGGAATAATCAGTTCATCGTTGGTGATGCTGTTGCCTTCCGAGCTGTTCCCGGAGCGGCCTGGCGGGTAAGGACACCGTCCGGTGCCGAGTATGTCGTCGGTAGTTCGCAATCCGGGCTCGACGAGACTGGATCGACCAGCGAATTCTTCCGAGAGACGGATGAGCCCGGACATTACCTGGCAGTAAACGGGAGCAGAAGGTATCCGTTCTCCGTCAATGTGGACCGAAGCGAGTCGGTTCTGACCCCGAGGGACGAAGCAGAGGCGTATGCGGCCGTGGCCAGTCCGTATGTCGAGCAGGACCCATCGATCAGCATTGCAGGACCTGTGCAGGAAGATGACTCGCGGCAGAGCCTGTGGCCGTTGCTGCTATGTATCGTAATTACACTGCTTGGCCTGGAGACACTGGTAGCACACCGATCTCGCGGTGTCAGATAATCATTGAGGCTTTCATTATGACAATGTCAGACAAGAATAGTGGTAGTCAGAAGTCCGGTTCGATGACTCACGTAGATGGGATCGTCCGGGACATTCGACGGCGTTGGCGGAGGCGAACAATCCTCCGCGGTAGCATGCTGTCGCTGATGGTCTTCCTGCTGATGAGTCTGGTGCTCGTCGCCGTTGTATCTCTGGTTTTTGTAGATCGAAATTATCTTATTCTTGCGGGAGTCAGCATCATCGTAGTCTCGGCAGGCTTTGTTTTCAGGTTCGTCGTACATCCTCTTCGTCGTCAGCCGGATGACGCACAGATTGCACTGTTTGTTGAAGAAAAGATTCCGGAGTACGAAGATGCGTTCAACAGTGCGGTTGAAGTAGGTGACCGCCTTCCGGATGTAGGGTCGAGGGGTGTGATGGTTCAGCGTATGATTGATGACGTTGTCCGGAAGTCGCGTCTGATGAATCCCGCAACTGTCCTCGACCAACGCCGCGAGCAGGCTCTGATATATGTTGCAGGTGCATTGTTTGTCGGGTTCCTGGTCTTCGGGTATTCCGTACGGGATCGCATCGACTTGACGGGCGGAGGCATTGAGCTGACATCGCTCGTGGCGCAGGAAGAGATTTCCATATTGCCCGGGAATGCCGAGGTCGAGAAGGGTACCTCACAGGAAATCATTGTCCGGTCTCGTGATGAGATATCTGAGGGTGTCACAATTGCCTATCGAGAGGGAGAATCTGAGTGGGTAATGGAGGACATGATTCCAGGGACAATGGACGACAGGATCTTTCTGTTCGAGTTGTTCAATATTCAGAACCCGGTTGACTATTTCGTCGAGTATGGAGATGAACGCACGGATGTTTTTCACCTGTCGCTTTACGAATTCCCGGCTGTGACCGGCATATCGATAACGCTTGATTATCCTTCCTACACCGGGAGACCGGATGCGATGGACGATGGATCCGGTGACATATCGGCGCTCGAGGGAACGAGGGCGAAAATATCAATCACAACGTCTGGTGAGCTGACCTCTGCGGAGATGGTGTTTGACGATGGCCGGGTCATGCCGCTTGAGCAACGATCGACAGGAGTATTTGATACAGATCTAACGGTCAGCGAGGACGGATGGTATCACTTCCGCCTTCTCGACACTGCTGGCAAGGAGAACCGGTTCCCTGAGGAGTTTCGAGTCAGAGTAGAGGATGATTTACCTCCGACGGTTGTGTTTGCTGATCCAGGCAGAGACGTACGTGCAAATTCCATTCAGGAGATTCTCGCGTCGGTCAATGTCACGGACGACATTGGAATACGCGATGCGCAGCTACGCTTCTCGGTAAATGCCGGAGATGAACAATCCGAATGGCTAATTCGTGATCTGGGTCGCACGACGACTGAGGCTTCCGGAGAGTATTTGTTCTTTCTGGAGGACTACACACTTGTCCCCGGAGACGTCATTTCCTACTACGCCGAGGTCCGAGATCATCTTGATCGCGATGGCACCGTTGCAACCGACATGTATTTCATTGAGGTTGTACCATTTGACAAAGAATATTCGCAGGCTCAAAACGCCGGAGGTATGCCGGGTCGCCAGGGCGGGATTGTATTTAGTCAACAGGAAATAATTGCAGCCACGTGGAAGTTACACCGCGAATGGCCCGAACTGACGTCTTCTGAGGCCGAGACATCACGGCGCGGGTTGATCCAGGCGCAGGCGAATCTGAAGGCAGAGATTGAGGAGCGTTTGAGCAACACGGCTTTCTCACTTGAGCTGCGCGCTGATGAGGATCAGCAAAAGATTGTCGAGCATCTTCGTGCCTCGGTATCACACATGGAAGAGGCCCTGGAGGTTCTGGAGGAGTCGGAACTTCAAGAGGCAATCACCCCGGAGCGAGCGGCACTCAACGAATTGCTCAAAGCCGATGCCCTGAACAAAGAGGAACAGATTGCACTTAATCGTGGCGGTCAGGGCGGACAGGGGGGAGGCGTCCAGGATCGCATCAGCGAGTTGATGGATCTGGAGTTAGACATCTCAAGAGACAAATACGAAACCCGCCAGGAGTCGAATCCCCAGGCCGGGGGAGGCGAGGAAGGTGTTGACGACGCTTTAAACAAGGTGCGCGAGCTTGCTCGAAAACAGGAGGAGCTTCAGGAGCGCAGTCGCGAAAATGCTACTGAAGGCGAGGATAAAAAGCGTTTTGTTGATCAACTGAAACGCGATCAGGATGAGCTGCAGGAACAGACCGAACAATTGACTCAGTCACTGCAGCAGATGTCGGGAGAAAGCGGGCAGTCAGAACGGGCACAGCAGCAGGCGCAGCGTATATCGGAGAACATGGATCGGGCGGAACGAGCGTTGCGTGAGGGCAACGTCGAGGACGCAATGAACTTTCAACAACGGGCGCTCAGCGAGCTTGAAGAGCTTCAGAGGATGCTTGAGAACACGGCCGCGCAGAGTGCACGAGGTCAGGTGGATCAACTGGCCAAAGAGTTTGACGCCTTCCGCGACCAGGAGAAAAGACTGGCCGAAGATATTGAGACTGTCGCCGAGAGGGCGCGCACCGGACAGCTTTCAGATATTAGCGAGACTCTTGATGATCTGCAAACCAAGAGACAGCGTATGGTTGAGAATCTCGACAGGCTTGTCGAGAATGCGGAGCAGGTTGTTGAATCGGTCCGCGAAGAGGAACCCGAGCTATCGGCCGAGCTGCAAAATATCCTGCGGCAGATCGAGCGTGATGGTCTTGAGCAAAACATGCTGGACTCCCGTGAGGCATTGCGGCAGGGATGGCTTGAATACGCCGAGCGCAAGGAAGAAATGATTATGCGAACGGTTGATGACATCGAAACCCGCCGGAGGGCACTGGATTTCTCTCTTGCTCCTTCCGAGGAAGAACGGTTATCCCAGTCGATCGAAGATACCCGTGACCTTCGTCAGCAGCTGCAGGAAATTGAACGCCTTGCACGCGAGCGTGATGAAAATCAAAATTCGTCAGCTGCCCAGGGACAGGCTGAGGGACAGGGCCAGGGTTCTCAGGGGGATCGACAGCAACGTGCGACGGAAGCTCGACTGCAGCAGGAAATTGATCGGGCACGGCAAGCGCTGGATCGGCTGCAGCAGGGTGCAGGAGGTGATGCTCAGGCGCAGCGGCAAATTGATCAACTGCAGTCATTCCTTCGACGTGCGGACGGAACTGGTGTTCGACTGGAAGGCGAAGCCGCCGAAGCCTATTTCAACGATCGCGCCTACGACCCGCTATCCCAGCTGGAAGAACTGCTTGAACGGCAGCTCGACGTCGTGATACTCGAAAAGAAATTGTACGGGGGCCGGCGGTCCGATGTCCCCGGACAGTACCGCGACCTTGTAGACAAATACTACGAGTCACTTTCAAAAGAGAATAATTAGGCATCCACCGTTTGTTCGAGAAGCTCTTCAAATATAGCGCCGACCAGTACGCGTCAGGAGTGATTCAGTTTGATGCTGGACTCCTGCGAATTGCTCTGGTCGTCATAGCGGCGCTTGCCTTGATCATGTTTACCATCTACATGTCAAGGACGATTCAACAAAGCCGGACACGATGGGTAACGGTAAGTCTACGCACGCTTGTAATTCTGCTTGTCCTTCTTCCGTTTCTGAGACCATCGCTGGTAGTTCCTGATGTCGTTCCTGACGAGAATTTTGTCGCCGTCGTAGTTGATGCATCGGAAAGCATGGGCATATCTGACGGCGAAGGCGGGGTCTCGCGGCTGGAGAATGCCGCTTCGATATTGCTGGACGATGAGTCCGGTATCGTCAGTGATCTGGAAGACCACTTCCAGGTTAGATACTACGTTTTTGATGAGAAGGCTTCGCGGACAGATAGTATCAGCCATGCCCAGGCGAATGGATCGACGACAAGTCTTGCCTCTGCTCTCGACAAGGTTCGGTCTGACTTCAGCGGGGTTCCGCTGTCAGGAGTGGTAGTCGTGTCCGACGGCGGAGACAATGGGAAAGCACTCCCGATAAACGTCGCGGAGCAAATGGGTGCGAGCGATATTCCGCTACACGTTATCGGTGTTGGACAGGAATCGTTTGCCAGCGAGCGTGAAATACTCGAAGTCAATGTAGACAAGGCGATCGAAGAGAACACGGGAGCCGAGATTGACGTGAAGGTCCGCAGCTGGAACGACGAGATCCGGCCTGTTGATTTCGTGATCTATCAGGGGTCAGAGGAAGTATTCAGAGAGTCGCGCTCCTTGAAGGGAAAGGGCAAGATCGATCAGTTCAGTTTCTTCTTCGAGCCGGCACAATCAGGAATCGCAGAATACGTTCTGGAAATTGTTGAGGCAGAGGGAGAGATTAACGTCGAGAACAATCGGCTTGAAATGCTTATCGATATGGAGAACGACACGACACGTGTTCTCTATTTTGAGGGGGCGTTGAGGCCGGACTTCAAGTTCATAAAACGTGCCCTTGAGGATGATCAGGTTGTCGAGTTCGTCTCGGTGAGCAGGACGGGGACGGGGAAATACTTCCGGCAGGGTGTCAGGACAGCCGATGAGCTTGCCGGCGGCTTTCCGCTGACAGAGGCGGAGATCTTCGAGTACAAAGCTATCATGCTCGGAGATATTGAGGCATCCAACTTTTCCGTCGAGCAGCAGCTGTTGCTGGAAAAATTTGTCCGCGTTCGGGGAGGCGGATTTCTAATGCTTGGCGGTCAGAGCGCATTCGTTGAAGGTGGTTACTGGGGCACTCCGATAGCTGACATCCTGCCTGTCAGTCTGGATCCTCAGCGGCGACAGTCGGTGCCTGTGGTTTTTTCACGGCAGGACATCGTTCCTGAGGCTCAGGGCTTCAAGTTTCATCCCACCCTCGCCGGTATTGACAGCCCGATTCTCAAATTGTCATCTGATACCAGGACGAACGCATTGCGCTGGTCGAGCATGCCCGGCTTGACCAGTATCAATTATGTCGGCGCCGCCAAACCGGGGGCACAGGTGCTGGCAGTCAAGCAATCCGATGCGTTTGGTGCCGAGGAACCTTTACTTGTTTCGCAGCGCTACGGACGTGGTCGCAGCATTGCGCTTCCGACATCCAGTACGTGGCGCTGGCAGATGCTTTCGGATGCGAAGGATACAAGACACGAGAGGTTCTGGCGTCAACTGGTCAGGTGGCTCGCAGCATCTGCACCAGATCAACTCAATATTTCGCTGAGCGACGAGTATCCCGAGCCGGAGACTGAAGTAACCGTGACGGCGGTTGCATACGATGATGAGTTTCAGCCTTATTCCGGTGCCAGTATCAAGGGCTTCTTGAGGGATCCGTTTGGCACCGAGACAGAAATCGTATTCACGGAAGATCTGACAACGGACGGGTCTTACTCAACGAACCTCTTGCCCGCAGACGAAGGGGTCTATCATCTGGCGATTAGCGCCATGGATGGTAGCCAACTGATCGGCGTAGAGTCGTCCAGTTTTCTTGTCAGGAAGTCCCGAAAAGAGTTCAAGGATGCAACGATGAAGCGGTCGTTGCTCGAGAGCATCGCGACGGCAAGTGGAGGAGAGTATCATGCTCCATCCGAAGCGAACCGAATTCCTGATAGACTAAGGACAAGAAGAACATCGACGACGGTCTACGAGTCGGGTACACTCTGGGATCTTCCGATCCTGTTCCTCTTCCTTATCGGGCTTTTATCGTTCGACTGGTATTATCGCAGAAAAAATGGTTTGCGCTAGTGATGATGATCAGGCTATCGATATTTCTGTTTGTACTGACCACGTTTGGCATCGGGTCAGATGGCGCGAACGCGCAGGAAAATGAGCGATATGCAATTCTGATCGGAGGGCTCGGCGGTTCTCCCGAATACTCTACCCGGTTTGAACAATACCTGTTTGACACCAGAAAGGGTCTGGTCGAGCAATTTGGGTTTGAGAGTGATCATGTGGTCGTTCTCGGGGAAACTGCAATTCGCGACAGGCCTTTCGTCGACCTTGTGGCAACCTCCGATAACATCAGGGCCAGTTTTGCCGAGCTTGGAGGAAAAATATCAGACGGTGACCTGGTGCTGATCGTGATCTTCGGCCACGGCAGCTATGATGGCACGGCAGCATCCGCAAATATCCCGCGACGGGACCTTACCGATGGCGACTTTGCCCGGCTGTTAGATGATCTTCCAACTCCGAACGTAGTATTTATCAATACTACTTCGGCCAGTGGTCCGTTTGTAAGAACGTTATCGTTTCCGGACAGGGTTGTTATCACTGCGACCAAGTCGGGCGGGCAAACCAACGAGACACGCTTTCCGCATTTTCTTGTAGAAGGTTTGGGAGGGCAACTCGCCGATCTCGATCGCGACGGTAATGTGTCGTTCTCAGAACTGTTCACATATGCTGCCGAGAGCACAGCTCGCGAGTATGAAGCCGACGATTTCCTTGCAACAGAGCATGCACTTCTGGATGACAATGGAGATGGCCGGGGCCATCAGTACAGCGAGCAGGGCACAAGTGGTGATGGCAACCTGGCAGCCGTTCTCTATCTCAACAAACGAACTACGTCGGGAATTGCAGGAAGTGGAGATCTGGCCGCAGACAGGTCGAATCTAGAACGCCAGATTGCTGAGGTCAAGAGCATGAAGGATGCTCTTTCGGCGGATGAATACTACGGCCAGCTGGAGGTACTCTTTGTCCAGCTCGCACGCCTTTCCGATAGGATTGAGGGAGCTAGATAGCCTGGGCAGACAGCCTTGGGTGTGGAGGAGCGCGGAGCGGACGTACCCTGGAAGCTTCACGATTACCTTGACAGACATTTGATGTAGCCATCGCGAACAGGTAATTATGAGGATTGTATCTTCTAGCGTTCCAAGCAATAACCGCATAGCTGATGTACGACCCTAAACCTGAACACAAATTTTCTTTCGGATTGTGGACTGTCGGCAATCCCGGCCGGGATCCTTTCGGGGATGCTGTTCGCGACACGAGGAACCCTTCACAACTTGTAGACTTGCTTGGCGAAGTTGGCGCGTGGGGCGTTAATTTTCATGACAACGATCTTGTCCCGATTGATGCCAGTCCTTCGGAGCGTGACAGGATAGTTTCCGACTTCAAGAAAGCGTTGGAGCGTAACGGCATAGTTGTACCGATGGCCACCACAAACCTCGCGTATGATCCGGTTTTTCGAGACGGGGCGTTTACAAGCAATGATCCCGAAGTCAGAGCATTTGCGCGGCAGAAGACGATGCGTGCAATGGACCTGGGCGCTGAAGTGGGTGCAAAAATCTACGTCTTCTGGGGCGGCAGGGAAGGGACAGAAACGGATGCAGGAAAAGATGCCATCGACGCATTGAAGTGGTACCGTGAGGCGTTGAATTATCTGTGCGAGTACAGCATGGATCAGGGGTACGGATACAGGTTTGCACTCGAAGCAAAGCCGAACGAACCAAGGGGAGATATATATTTGCCGACGACAGGTTCAATGCTCGGGTTTATTTCAACTCTTGATCATCCCGAGATGGTCGGGTTGAATCCGGAGACCGCACACGAGCACATGGCAGGGTTGAACTTCATGCACGCGATTGCGCAGGCGATTGATGCTGACAAACTATTTCACATCGACCTGAATGATCAGAAGTTCGGAAGGTATGATCAGGATTTTCGATTCGGTTCGGAGATGATCAAGCAGGCGTTTTATCTGGTGCAGATTCTGGAGGATACGGGGTACTCAGGCAGCAGGCACTTTGACGCGCATGCGTACAGGTCTTCGGATTACGAAGATGTAAAAGCTTTTGCCCGCGGCTGTATGCGAACCTACCTTATTCTGAAGGAGAAAGTGGAACAGTTCAAGAATGATTCGGAGATTCAGGATCTGATCGCCGAGGCAAGGGCTGATGACGGATCGATGGATCCCCACCTCGGATCCTATTCGTCCGAGAAGGCGAAGGCGCTAAAAGCTTATCCGTTCGACCGGAGTGCACTTGGAAAACGCAGCAAGCCATACGAGCGGCTCGACCAGTTGCTGATCGAGTTACTGCTGGGCGCACGCTAGATACTACGGTTAAAGGCTGCCAGTCCGGGAGAGCACGTCATTTCGAATGATAGCAAACCCAACGTCGTTGAAATTCCAGGTCGAGAGCTCAGCAAACAACTGATTTGCCCGGTCCGTGTCTCCAGCCCTTTCAAGAGCGTCGGCCCGAAAGTACTTGAGGTAGGCATCAGTCAGATCCCCCTGCGTGAGGTGGCGGACCGCCTCCTGGTAGTTCCCTTTGACGTACTCATTCATGCCCATGATTTCGTGCATGGGTTCAAGTTTGCGTGGATTCGGATCGGGCTCTACGAGAGACGCATATTCTCTTGCTTTAGCGGTCGCTTCCGCATGAAGTTTTTTGTGAGCGGCAAAAATCCCTTCGAAATATGTAATGTTTGCTTCCTGATTGCGGACGAACTCTTCCACGCCTGACAGCCCCGACTGTCCACGCATAAGGATAGCACGCTCATCAAGTGTTTCTTCGGCCGTATCAAAATCGCCCTCGTGCATGGCAATCATAGCGATACTGGTGAGGGCGTTTATTTTGATGTCGTCAGACCCTTCCAGAGTGTCGTATGGGCGATCGGCGATCTCTTTGAGTTCTGATATTGCAGTCGCCGGATCACCGGCATGGAGATTCGTGTATGCCTTGTAGACTTCAAAAAACGCCGCAGTGTTATTGCCGCGTTCCAACTCGAGTTCGATCGACCGAGAGTAGTCGTCTCGTGCTTCGGCATAATTACCCAGGAAGGAATTTACATGGCCACGTTGCTGAAGGGGGAGTCCGTTCTCTGGAGCTCGCTCGGCAGCTTGCGTGTACGCCACGTATGCTTCGTCGAGATTCCCATGGGCGCGATATGCATCGCCAAGGAGGTCATACGGATTCGGTTCATCGGGCTCCAACTCAATCGCCGTTCGAAAAAATTCTTCAGCCTGAAAAAGTCCTCGTGGTTCTACGAAAAGGTAGTTGTTGCCGAACTGCATGTAGGCACCGGCAAAGTCCGGAGCAAGACTAACCGCGCGGGTGAATGATTCTCGCGAGGCATCGGCGTGGTTCAAATCAGTGTGTACTGCGGCAAGAGCGAGCCACGCCCTCGGGCTTCTTGGCTGAGTTTCGGTGAGTTGCAGGCAAAGTGAAAGCTGCCCTTCGACATTACTGACGAAACCGTTCCGTTCTGCCATGATGAGCATTTGTTCCTCCGCTGCTGCTCGCTGAATCAGGCTGACGGCGTGTTGGAGATGTCTTCTATACTCGTTCGATGATGAAGCAGTTGTGGCGGCATAGAGGTGCGCGATGGCTAATGTCGAATCTATTTCGATAGAACGTTTGAAAAGATCGTTAGCGTCATCAAAGCGCAACATATCGTTCGCATGGACACCGGCCAGGAACAGGCTTCGAGCTTCATCCGAATCAGTCGTTATCGGGAGCGTCCACGTAACTTTAGAAGCGACTTCGACGGGGTCTTCTCCCACGTCGGGGTTATCGCAAGCAACGGCGAAAAGCAGGGTGAAAAGCAGATAGATGGGAAGGTTTTTCATGATAGAAACTGTGTTTCGTTCAAAACCGTCGAAAGATACAGCCCCTATCTACCGCACTAATTCAATCTACACGTTCCGAAGAATTCGAGGACCGCGTTCCATAGATGGTAACCGATGGATTTCGGATTGTCAAATAGCGGCTCCGCTGCAGATGGAGCCGTGTCCGTAATTGCAGGAAAAAATACCAGCCTGATACAGCTTACTCAGTCGTCGTCTGGAAATTTGACGCGAACATCGAACGGTTGCGCGATTGGTAGCGAGCTAAACGATCGTTAATCGTTAACGCGACAGCAAAACGCCCTCGAGTAGTTCGCGCTTTCGTGGTCAGGTTGTGAACCCGACAAGACGCGACTTAACTTCGGATGGTCGCTCCCAATAGTCCGGAACGATTTCCTAGAAAAAGATCTAGAGACTTTCTAGCACTTTTCCATTGGCGTAGTTCGCACTTTCGTGGTTAAGTTAAAACCGGGGAGGAGGAATGGCGGCCCCCGCGCCTATTTTGGACAAACAGCACCGCCCTCGTTCGGTACAACTCGGAGCGATGAAATCGTAATCTCCGCCGGATCAGACATGCTGAGCCTGAATGGCGCATAAACGTTAGACATATCCGTTCCGGCAGCAGCGAAACAACTCAGGAGTATATCCGCTCGACTCCATTCGCCAGCCTGAGCACTCCCGAAAACATTACTGACGTCGATAGTGCCGCTGCATCCTTCACCACACCCCATACCGAGACTTACACCAGATACTGGAGACTCATCGACGCGAAACTCAATCGCAAGGGCCATGTCTCCATTGGACTCTCGAGTGTAGTCCACAGAATCTCCCGAAAGAACGACAACGCCGGCTCCGCCAGTACTCGTAACGTGGATCGCATCTTCCTGCGCATACCGGTCCATGCGTCCCACACGTATCCCGTCGACTGATACAGGTTCACTTCCGACCTCGGTCGACTCTCCACCCGACTCGATCGACAGTGCCAACCGGCTGGAAATAACTCCGTCACTAAACAGCACAAGGCTATTACTTTCGGAACTTGACCGACCGGAATCTTCGGCCAGCATTTCTAGACTTGAGGGTTCTTCGTATGTCAATCCGTATCCATAGGCAAACAGCGGATCGTAGTTCTCATCGCCGACATTCAGGAGTGTCTGTGTCGCCAGTGCGGGCCAGGAGAAAGATAGTTTCCCTTTGAAATCGTGGTTGGCGCTGCCGTCAGGATTGGCAATGATCACATCTGCAACCCCACCGCCCTGTGTACCCGGAAGCCAGGAAGCAACAAACGCATCCGATTTGTTGATTTCGCGATTGACCCACATGGGGCGGCCTGACAAGAACACCGATACAGTTGGTATTCCCGCCTCGCTAAACTCGGCAAGCATTTGAAGACCATTCGATGTCTCGGACTCATACATAAGGTCGGGTCGGTCACCCTGAAACTCTGCGTACGGGTCCTCTCCAAAAACAACAATCGCAATATCCGGTTTCACCTGGTAGCTACCGTCGACACTGAGAGTAGCGCTTCCGCCAGCCGCGGCAACCGCGGACTGAATTCCTTTCCAGATTGATTCACCGTTCGGGAAGTCGCTGTTCGCGTGTCCCGTGCCTTGCCAGTTGAGCGTCCAACCGCCACTCTGCTTGCCGATATTGTCGGCGCCATCGCCGACAACGAGCACGTTGGATTGAGGATTAATCGGAAGTGTTTGATTTTCGTTCTTCAACAATACCAGAGATTCTCGGACGGCTTGACGTGCAATGGCAAGATGGTCCGGAGCACCGATGAGTTCATACTCTCCGGCAAAAGCACGCGTGGACGGAGCGCCCGTTTCAAAAAGTCCCGTCCGAAATTTGACGCGAAGAATTCGGCGAACTGCATCGTCAAGACGTTCTTCTGATATCTCGCCGGACTCTGCCTGTTCGAGCGTGGCAGCGAACAGATCCTTCCAGCTGTCAGGAGCCATGAACATGTCGACCCCGGCATTAAGCGAAGCAGCGCACGATGTACTGGTACAGCCCGGGACCTGTCCATGCCCGTTCCAGTCGCCAACAACAAAACCGTTAAAGCCCATGCGATTCTTCAGAACATCCGTCAACAAGTATGCGCTGCCATGCATCTTCTCACCTTTCCACGAAGAAAAGGATGCCATAACTGTTTGGACTCCCTCTTCGATTGCGGGCGGATAACCGGCGCCGTGTATGCGACTCAGATCGGCCTCCGACGACACATTATCTCCCTGATCTACTCCATTTACTGTTCCACCATCTCCAAGAAAATGCTTTGCCGTGGAGATTACATGGTCACCCGTAAGAAAATCAGAATCACCCGGACTACCCTGCAGTCCTTCAACCATTGATCCTGAGTAACGCGCAACGATGTCCGGGTCTTCAGAATAACCTTCATAGGTCCGTCCCCACCGATCATCGCGGACTACAGCAAGTGTTGGAGCAAACGTCCAATCCTGTCCGGTTACCCTCGTTTCACGTGCGGTAACGGATCCAATGTCACGAATCAAGTCAGGGTTGTTCGCAGCGCCCAGACCGATGTTGTGTGGAAATACGGTCGCACCGACAATGTTGTTGTGCCCATGCACGGCATCCGTTCCCCATAAAATCGGAATGGCCGCACCGGACCTGGTTGTTGATACCTCCCAGTACTCATCCGCCAGTGCCAGCCACTCCGCCGGAGCCGCCTTGTTGTTTGCACCGGGTGCGGAGTTGCCTCCGTTAAGAACCGATCCGAGAGGATAGTCAAGTATATCGGCAGGTGTTATCGAGTTGATGTCGGCCTGGATTGTCTGTCCGACTTTTTCCTCAAGCGTCATTACGGCCATAAGGGAATCAATGCGAGCCTCAACTACAGGATCGAGTGGAGTCCCGCTCTCTGTTTTCGGCCAGTTGTCTACGGACAACCTATCAGACTCAACGTCACACCCGGCAAAAAGTAAAGCGAATGCAAATACTGAAGACAAAAGAACGTTCTTATGCGAAATCATATTGGGGAGGAAATGTTTGTGTAACTTGCGACAATCCAGATGTTCGGTCCGGACAAATTTAGTAAACCGTTTTGTCACTTCTAAGCGAATGCAAATTCCAGGGATACCAGCCGCGCACTTAAAGCGTTTCAAATACGTGATTGAGTTTCGACAGGTACATTTGTTAATTCTTGTCGTTCTGATTGCGGCCATCTCAGATGAACGTGTCTACGCCCAGGCACCAACGTCGCTGGCGCCAGGCGTATCTGTTAGATTTGTCGGTGCATCGTCTCCGGGATCAGTTCGGATTGACTACGATCCCGCGCTGGACCGACTGGTCTATCTGACGCCCACCGGCTCTCTATTCGCAATCGATTCTCCATTCATCGGACAGGGAGCGACCCAGATATACTCATCTGCCGACCATGGCTTGTCAAACAATGTTCTGGGATTCTCAATCGGGTCCGGCGGTGTGTACTACGTAGTCGGAAACCAGAGTGATGGAGGCACCACACTTGCGACAATCATGCGAGGCGAACCCGATGGCAGTGGAAGCCATAACTGGACCACGCTTGCAGAAACCGAGCCGTATCCTCGAAGTGCCACCCCATTCGATCATCTGTTCAACGGTATTATAGAAAGCCCCGACGGCGACTTCGTTTACATCAATAGTGGATCCAGAACAGATCATGGCGAAGAACAAAATACGGGCGGCCAGTTTCCGGGAATGAGGGAAATCCCCATAACATCGGCGATCCTCAGACTACCATCTGACACCCTGGATGCGAGAATATGGACAAACGAAGACTCCCTTCACGCTAATGGATATCTTTTCGCTGACGGTGTAAGGAACAGTTTTGATCTGGCGTTCGATGCTGAAGGCAGGTTGTTTGCGACCGAGAACTCGGGTGATCGTGACGACTCGGAAGAGATCAACTGGATTCGCGAGGGGCATCATTATGGTTTTCCATGGAGACTGGGTACCAACGATACGCCTCAACAGTTCGACACATACGATCCGTCAAGCGACCTTCTCATCAATGCCGGATCGTACTCAGCGTCCAACGGATTCTTCTACAACGATCCCGACTATCCTGAACCTCCGGCGGGAATAGTGTTCACCGACCCCATTCGAAATCTGGGTCCGGACGCAAACATGTTTCGTGATGCGTCGGACGGACTAACTAAAGACGCAGATGACGAAGGTGTCTCGATTTCGACACTGACTCCCCATCGATCTCCTCTCGGGCTGGTATTTGACGTGGATCAAATGCTTGCGGGAGAATTCGCAGGGGATGCGTTCGTTTTGAGCTGGACAGGATCGGAGAGTAATCTGCTCAGTCCATTCGGGGACGACGCGGAGGATCTTCTCCACCTATCACTGACTCAGTCAGGAGATAACTTTGATGCCTCGGTGGATCGAATCGTGGCCGGTTTTGATAATCCGATTGATGCCGTCCAGGTAGCTGACAAAATTTATGTTTTGGAGTACGGCGGCGGTCAGGGAATCTGGGAGATCAGCTTTGCAGATCCGACTGGAGTCGAAGCAGACCCTGAGGCTGTCTCTCCGGCGTTAAGATTCTATCCCAATCCAACAAATGGAGAGGGGACACTTGAGATTGACAACTCGATACACCTGTCACGCATCATCGTGTATGACGTAATGGGTCGTAGGGTGCAGCACATCGACACCGGTTCTCGTCAGGGTACTCGGGTAGATATGGACCTTTCCGCCCTGTCCGAAGGGCTGTACTTTGTAGTGGTATCAGGCAGCGGGAAGATTGAGTCGCTCCCAATATTGATCACAAGGTAGTCACGTCCGGCATGTCTCGAACTGTGCAGTCAAACGGCAGAACCAAGACCACTGTATTCGCCCTCATTGCGATATCGCTGCCCATCATCTTGATCGTGATTCTGGAAGCAGTTTTCAGGATTGCCGGAATTGGATCCGCCGCCTACCGCGAATTTGTACCGCTGCCGGGTCGCGAAGATCATCTTGCCATGAATCCGGATTACGTTGCAAGGTACTTCCCATCCTTCGTACCCGCCGTTCCATTCACTCCATTCCTCAAAGACAAAGACGATTTTACTTTCAGGGTCTTCGTGGTCGGTGGGTCATCGACTGCCGGATTCCCATACCAGTTTTATCACGGATTTCCCCGACGCCTTGCAGCTCGCCTCGAAGCAGTTTCCCTCGACAGGAGAGTTGAGGTAGTAAATCTCGGAATGTCTGCGGTGAACAGCTACACCATCTGGGATCTGCGAAATGCAATCGCAGATGCGGATCCGGACGTTGTCGTTGTGTATGCGGGGCACAACGAGTACTACGGATCATTTGGTGCTGCCAGTACCGTCAACAACGTTTTGAACAGTGTTCGTTTGAAACGGACAGTCCTCCGTTTGAAGCGTTCGGTCATCTACTCTGCACTCGAGCGACTTCTTTCGCGATCACACGAGGCCGACACTGATCGCACACTAATGGCGCAGGTCGTCAAGCAGGCGGGGATTGAAAAAGATAGCGACCTGTTTAACCGGGGCATCGAACAGTTTCGAAGGAACATGTCCGACGTATTAATGACGTGGGCCGATCGTGGCATTGACATCTATGTGGGGACGCTGGTAGCCAATTTATCTGATCAGGCACCACTCGGCGATAACATCGAGGCGCGGATGGCATACGATTCCGCAACGTCGCTGCTTGGCCGCGGTGAGTTTGTGCGGGCCCGTCAAGGTTTTGTCGTCGCACGTGACCTCGATGATATCCGATTCCGCGCTCCTTCCGAGATTAACGATGTCATACGAGGTTTTGACCGGATAGACGGCGTGACTGTTGTCGATCTCGAAACCACATTTGCACAAAGTGCCGGCAACGCTGAAGGTGACTCCCTGTTTATTGATCACCTTCATCCGAATCACACCGGCTACGATCTGATCGGCGAGATCTTTTTTCGGGAGCTGTATGCCGGTAATGCGCCAACCTTTCTGGACGTCTCCGAGTATCGAATCGACCGGCTTGACTCGCTTGCAGCAGCTATGCAGATCGCCCGCATAAAAACGAGCTATCCCTTTGTCAAAGGGGCATCCGCCGAGGAAGAAATGGCTGCGTTTCAACAATATTTGTCGGCCGTTAGGTCAGAGCTCCTTGCGCCCACGGCGGAATCGATCGTCCGGGGCGATGCGGTGATGCCCGTGAGTCTGCAGGAGACAATTCAAAGTAATCCTCCGGATTTGAGCAATATGGATAAACTGCTGCTTTACCGGTCCCTCGCAAACTGGCAGCCACTAAACGTGCCTCTTTTGACATCGGCAATAAATATTGCATTGTCGGACAGCACGTTTGACAGGATATCGGGTGAGATTGCTGCGATGTCCATGCATCGGAATAGTGATGTCAACTCGACAAATGCTCTCGCTGCAATCAGACTTCGTCAGAAGCAGTATGACTATGCCGGTTTTCTTCTGGACAGAGTCGAGGCTGCCGAACCTGACAACGTTGTAATGCTTTTCAATCGGGCTCGACTGCTGGTGGTCCAGGGTGATACCGCGCAGGCACGTTTGTACTTCGATAGATACCAGTCTGCAAGTTCAGCAAATCAGTGATAGGAAATATTCAAACGTATATAGGTTGTCTAACAATCATCCTGACGGCGTATGCCGGATGCAGGGCCTCAGCCGACGATCGCAAAAGTAGTTTTCCCGATGATGTTAGTTGGGAGTTGGTCTGGTCAGATGAATTCGACGGATCAGATCTGGACACGACGAAATGGTCGTATCAGATCGGCGATGGCTGTGCGAATCGGCTGTGTGGCTGGGGAAATAATGAACTTCAATGGTATACGAGAGAGAATGCCGTTGTTACCGACGGGAATCTGGTTATTCATGCCCGGCATGACCCTGGAGCTGAGACTCAGTTTACATCAAGCCGGATCAGAACGTTGAATCAGGGCGACTGGAAATATGGCAAGTTCGAAGTGCGGGCAGCGTTGCCGACCGGCCAGGGTTTATGGTCCGCAATATGGATGATGCCATCCGACAATGCATATGGCTCATGGGCGGCCAGTGGTGAAGTTGATATCGTGGAAGCGCTGGGCCATCTGCCCGACCGCGTCTACGGAACACTGCACTACGGAGATCGGTGGCCCGAAAACACACAGTCAGGAGACACCTTGTTTTTCGATGATACTGCCATCAGTGAGTTCCACACGTACTCCATCATCTGGCAACACGGAAAAATTGAGTGGTTTGTCGACGATACTAAATTCGGTGAACAAACTTCATGGTATACCAGCGGACACGAGTTTCCAGCTCCGTTTGACAAGAGATTCCACCTGATTCTGAATGTTGCCATCGGAGGGGCGTGGCCGGAGAATCCGGATTCCACCACAACCTTCCCGCAGCAGATGGTTGTCGATTACGTTCGCGTATACAAGCCCAACACGGAGGCTCCGCCCAACTAGTTGCCTCTGGCTTCGAGGGCGCGCTTTACGACGGGGTGATCAGGTGCATACTGCACCGCCTTGTCCCAGGCACGCTTTGCATTGACGTCGTCGCCGAGGCGAGAGTAGTAGGCCGCGAGGTTGAGCCAGGTCTCACCGAACGTGGAGTCTGCCCGGATGATCTGTTCATATCGTGACAGGGCCTGCTCCGGGTGCCCGAGTTCGAGAAGCAACGTAGCGATGTTGTTCTGTAGAGAGAGATTTCCCGGCCTCAAGTTGGCGGCAATAAGATAGGCAGACACAGCCTCCTCCAGTCGTCTCGACTTTCGGAGTGCATTCGCATAGGCAATCTGTTTCTCAAAACTTTCAGGTTGACTGCGAGCCGAATTTGCAAGGAGATCTATAGCAGACTGCTCGTTTCGAATTCTATCTGCTGTTTGCAGAAGTCTGCTCGCATCATCCGACTCTCCCAGAGCCTGAAAAGCCTGGGCAAGCTGAAACATGGCGCCATAGTTCCACGGCTCCTTCTCAATGGCTTTCGTCAATACCCTGCCAGCAGCTTCGGAATCGCCAAGCGTCTGTCTGAGACGACCGACAGTAAAAAGCAGGTGCGCGTTTTCCCGGTCCATTGCCAGCGCCCGCTCCGCGTACTCAAGGCCCTCCTCAAACATACCTTCCCGCTCAAACCAGTCCGCCATACTAGCGTACGCCGGTATATATGTCGAATCGATTTGAATGGCACGGTCGTAAGCCATACGTGCGCTATCGGCTACTCCAAGTGCCTCATACACGCCTCCGAGAGCATGCCATGGCAGTGCGGCCGGATGGTTTTGAATTTCCTCTTCATAGTTTTCCTGAGCCTGTCGGTACTGCCGTTTCTGAAAAAACGCATTGCCGAGATTGTGATGGACCCCGGCGTATTCGGTTTCAATATCGACGACCTTCTCGTATGACTCTATCGACTTGTCATATTCATGGATGTCAAAGAATATTCTTCCACGCAAGAAATGAACGTCCGCTCCAGGTGACCCGGATCTGGCCAGAGAATCAGTCAACGCCAGCGCTCCCGCGTAGTCACGAGCTGAGTATGCCAACTGTGCCAGCTCGAATTGTCGTATCTGCCCGGGATTCAGCGGATTCGCCTGACCGGTGTCGGGTGCATCTGACTTGCCACATGAAACTCCGAACAGGATCGCAATTATAGACGCGCATCGAACTACGTTTCCTTTCACGATTCAGACTCCTCAATGACAATCAGTTCGTTCATGTCTGGTTCGACATATGTCGACTGGGTTCCTCCGGGCCAGTGTACAACGAGAGAATCTACTTTCGCAGTGGCGGGAATACCAAAGGTCAGCGGAAGTTCGCTCTGCGACAGGAAACTTGAGCCGGTACGAACGTAGCGTGTCTGACTCTGTCCGTCGTGATAGACGGAGACACGAGCGCCGATAGCGTCCCTGTTCGCACGTCTGCCCGAAAGCGCTACACGAATGTAGTTTTTGACATTCAATTCATTCCTGTAAAGCCGAATGCCGCCGCCGT
>JABDKO010000238.1 GCA_013002165.1 Rhodothermales bacterium
CGTCCATTAGAGGATCCGGACGATGGAGCATCAGCAGATCAATTCGATCTGTGCGGAGGTTTGTGAGGGACTGCTCCACAGAGGAGATAATGTGACTCTTGCTGAGGTTGTAATGCTTGATGCGGTGGGCAGGACGTGCGGCCGAAACAAGACCAATACCGCACTTGGTAATGAGTTGTATCTTCTCCCGCAACGCAGGTGCCAGGGCCTGGCCAAAAGCTGCTTCGCACCCGTAGTCACCGTAAATGTCAGCGTGGTCAAAACTTGTAAGGCCAAGGTCGACTGCGTCGGATATGTACCGCTGCAATTCGTCGCTGCTCATTTGCCAGTCGAGTAACCGCCAACAACCAACGACAATCCGCGAGAATTTTTCTAGAGTCAATATTCTGTATAAGAAATAGTGCTACCAGAGAATTTTGCCGTTCAGGCAATTGTTGCGTGCTCTGGTTGTCGGGAGTTCCGATGCTGCGGCACTGACAATTGTTCCACAACCCCGCCTGATTTTGATTACCTTCATGACGTGATGCTAACTCGACACCAGCCTCTTCTTGGACAACGTCTACATTTTTGCCGTCATTTCGCTTCTCGTCGGCGCATCTGAATTCCTGGTACGGCGGACGTGGCTCAAACACATCGGTTCTGCACTACTCGTAATTATTCTGACTGCGGTCGTGTCGAACATTGGCCTGATTCCCTCGACTTCAACAGCAGAGGCACCGGTAGCTGCATATGATTTCATATTCGGTATCATTGCTCCGCTATCGATCTTCTTCCTGCTGCTGAATGTAAACCTGAGAGAGGTTTTGAAAGCCGGTGTGCCGATCCTGTCCCTGTTTGTCGCTGGATCAGTAGCAACAGTTGTAGGGGTTCTTGCCGGAATGGTCGTCGTTGGAGGCCCGGAAGCTTTTGGCAACAACTACAATGCACTGGGAGGGATGTTTGTTGGTACGTACGTAGGTGGGTCCGTCAACTTTAACGCGGTTGCCTTGCACTACGACATGATGTCGGAGAGCTTGCTTTTTGGTGGTGCCGTTGTCGTTGACAACATAGTGACCGCAGTGTGGATCGCCGCAACCCTCGCCATACCCCGGATTGTATCGTCAGTCAAAAAACGATCTGAGTCGCGAGAGGTATTACTGGGGATCGAGGACGACACGGAATCGATTCACCCGCTTGACCTTGGCATTCTGCTGGGGTTGGGATTATTGGTCCTATGGATCTCTGACCTGTCTGCGTCCCTCGGTGATTCGATGGGTGTTACGATCCCATCGATTCTGGTTCTGACAACAATTGCGTTGATCCTTGCCCACATCCCGGTTGTAGAGCGGCTGCAAGGCTCCAGGACACTTGGCATGTATACTGTGTATGTATTCCTCGCAGTCATTGGAGCATTTTGTGACCTTGCTGCCCTGGGAGGACTCGGTTCCCTCGGTATCTCTCTGCTGGTATTCACCTTCGTTGCCGTAGCTATCCACGGGCTCATTGTATTTGGCCTCGCCGTACTCTTTAAAGTAGATCTCGACATCGCTGCCGTTGCATCGCAGGCGAATGTCGGAGGCGGTACCTCGGCACTGGCACTGGCTCGCAGTCTGGGTCGGAATGACCTTGTGTTACCGGCCGTACTGATCGGTTCACTGGGGCTTGCCCTCGGCACGTATCTTGGATTCTGGGCGGCCGGTGTACTGTTGCCAATGATTTGGTGAGTGTATGAAAGCAATCGTATTTCAGGGGATTCGCAGCGTCAGTCTCGAGCAGGTCGCCGATCCCGAAATAGAAGACTCCGGCGACGCTGTGGTCAAGGTTCTGAAAACAGCTCTTTGCGGATCAGACCTCCATCCGTACCTGGGTCGGGAAGAGGGGCTTGAACCGGGCACCGTGATGGGTCACGAATTCGCGGGGGTCATCGTCGAGACCGGTGCTGATGTGACGAAATTCAGTCCCGGCGACCATGTCGTGTGTCCGTTTACGACAAACTGTGGATCGTGCTATTTTTGTGATATTGGACTCACTGCGCGTTGCCAGCGCGGCCAGCTGTTTGGATGGAGAGAAGACGGTTCAGGGCTTCATGGTACACAGGCCGATTTTGTCAGAGTGCCGCTGGCAGATTCAACACTTGTTTCCTTCGACAAGGTCATTCCGCCGGAACTTGCGCTCCTGGCGGGGGACAATCTGGCGACCGGAATGTATTGTGCCGAACGTGCAGATGTATCGTCCGAAGGCGTTTACGTGGTACTGGGATGCGGTACCGTAGGTCTGATGACTATCACGGCATGCCTCGAGCGCGGCGCGGAAAACATCTTTGCGTTTGACGCCATCCCTGAGCGACTGGATCGAGCAACCCGGCTGGGTGTAACCGCTGTCAATTTCGAGAGTGAGGATCCGCTGGATCTGATCCAAAGTGCAACCTCCGGCATCGGAGCCGATGCTGTCATGGAAGCCGTCGGATCGTCAGCAGCCGGGAAGATGGCCTACGACCTCGTTCGTCCCGGCGGTACGATTTCAACCGTCGGTGTACATACAAACGACAGAATTGACTTCTCACCAGTTCAGGCTTACGACAAGAATATCACGTACCGGGTCGGACGGTGTCCGGCTCGTGCTTTTGCGAGAGACGCTCTTGATCTCCTGGCGAAGGATTCCTCAACCTTCGTAAGTCCTGTAACTCACACGATAAGTATCGCGGACGGTGTGTCAGCATACGATATGTTTGCCAATAGGAAGGATGGCTGTATTAAAGTAATACTTGAGCCATAATCAGGACTTCGGCGGGTGGCTCTGCCACAGTACATGTACGATCATCCACTTGTCATCATACTTGGCAAGATGAAGATAGTCCACGCCCCAGGTAGCAGTCAGCTTGGCGACCGCGGTTTTGTCGAGAACATCTAAAATTTCTATCTCGCGTGGTGCATCATCCGGCGTCTGGCGGTTTCGCTCTTTCACCCTGTCACAGTAAGCGATCATTTCATCGAACGACATTGGCGAACCTTCATACTCGGTCTTGTTGCGTGGCATGTAAAAGCCATACTTGACAACATCCTCTCGTATCGAACGGCGAATGCGATCAGCTTCACCTTTATAGAAACCGAGCACATAATCCTCAACAGCCATCCGGACACCATCAGTGTCGGAGTCGGATTGTGCAATGGATGACGAGGTCGGAATGTTGATCACTGCGAAAAGCAGGAAGGGAAGCACGTATTTCATCTTGAGCGATACTGAAGTGAAAGAAAGGGTAGAATCTTCTTTACAGGCCTATGCGGTACTTGTTGCAGTATCGCGAACGCGTGGCCGCTCATCGATCGCACTGGATCCATTGCTTGCGGCTATAACCTGTTCTTTTACGATCAGTTTTCTGTCATCATCAAGGTCGTAGCAAATCAGCGGGGGAGCGACTGGTCGCAGGCGTGACCGGCGCCGGCTACGCTGCGTTATCAGGACTACCCCGCCAAGCAGGAGCCCGATGGCTACAATCATATTAATGGTGATAGGCTCATTCAGAAACAGCCAGCCCAACAAGACTGCCACAATTGGATTAACGAAGGCGTACGTGGATACTTTCGCGGCAGTTGTATTCCTCATCAACCAGATGTATGCGTTAAATGGAATGAACGATCCGACGAAAAACAGATACGCCCAACCTAAATATGATGAGGTAGATATGGCGGATGTATCAAATTGCGCGATTTCGCCGGAAAGTACTCCGCCGACAAACAGTATGAACCCTCCACAAATCATCTGCAACGATGCAGCCATGAACGGACTCGATGGCAGGTTTGCCTGACGACTCTGAAGGGATCCGAGCGACCATGAAAGGGCTCCGAATACAATGACGCCGGCAGCCAGATAATTGATTTCTGTTCCGGCGAGGACCCCTATCGGATCAACAAGAACAAAAATGCCGGCAAATCCTACAGCGATGCCGGTATAGGTAATCCATCCAGGGCGATTGCCACCGAACGCCAGCCAGTCGAGCACGACCATCCATACCGGAGCGGTTGACACCAGAAGTGCTGCAAGACCCGACGAAACGAACTGCTCGGCCCATGCCAGTGAACCTGTACCTCCAGCGAGCATGAGTCCACCGACTGTCATGGAGGAGAGCCACTCGCGGCGGCGAGGCGCAGCATGACCGGAGAGCCTTAGATATGCATAGAGCAACAGCCCCGCGAGACCAAATCGGGTCGCCAGCATTAGAAACGGTGGTATTGTCTCCACCGCAACTTTTATCGCGAGGTAGGTCGACCCCCAGATCAAATAAACTGACCCGAAAGCCATTACGAACGCCCAGGAGCGTGAGGACGCAAATAATCTCAATTCACTAACCGTTGATTCCGTGAACAAAACTTATTGATCAGCACTCTTATGAGATTTTTAACTATAAGATTCATTTATTATTTTAATCGAAACGATAACAGGTAGTTATACATGGATCCACTTTCGAATGACCAGCTGCGGACCTTCGTCTCCATCGTGCAGGAGGGAAGCTACACGGCTGCCGCCCAGAAACTATTTCGCACTCAGCCGGCATTGAGCCTCCAGATCAAGAAGCTGGAAGAGCAAATCGGAAGCCGGGTACTGGAGCGCAACGGAAGACAAACTCGTCCGACGGCAGCCGGTGAGGTTCTTCTCTCGTATGCAATACGAATACTCGATTTGAACGAGGAGGTCGTCAATAAACTGTCAGTAACGGATACGGAGGGATCGGTCAAGATTGGTGTACTTGAAGAAGTGGCGATCGGACCCCTCGTAGATCTTTTGACAAAATTTGGCCGGCTGTGTACAAAGATTGATCTCGATTTCCGGGTTGCCACCAGCTGGGAGCTTTCACGGCTTATAAAGGAGAATAGGATCTGTCTCGCGGTAGCGAACACTGAGTATGCGGCAAGTCCAGCCGTTCCGCTGTGGTCAGAGAATTACGTCTGGGCTGCCAATCCCGAATATGATTTCCTGGCTCGAGATGTACTGCCCCTGGTAGCAGACCCTATGGATCTTCCTTGTGAGGTCAGGGATATCGCTGTTCGTCTACTCGAGCGTGCCGGTCGCAAGTATGAATTGGTCTTCAGCAGTTCAAGTCTTCAGGCGTTGCAGGCTGCCATTCGAGCAGGTCTTGGCGTAGGAATCATTGCCGAAAGTGCAGTCACTGAAGATATGGTTGTGATTCAGTCGGGAGACGGATTACCACAGATTCCTGCGGCACACATTGGATTATACCGTGGTACAGCTGCGACATCGACAGCGGTAGACTGCCTCGCCGAGTTCTTGATTGGCAACCTTCAGGCTATAGAATATGCCAGTCTGTCGCTCACCCCGTGAGTGGGAGATGCATGACGAATCTTTCAAATAGTACGCCTCTGCGCTCGACCGTCTCAACCTCCTTGAGCGAAAACCCAAACTTTGAAAACAGCGGTCGGCTGAATTCACTTGCCTCCACAAAGACATATCGTTCACCTCTGTCACGGGCCTCTTGAAGAATATGGGTTAGTAGTGCCGAGCCGACTCCAGCACGCTGAATATTGCCGGCTACGTACAATGATGCAATATGTCCATCGGGTCCGAGCCCGCCGAATCCGACAATCTGATCTTGCACCGCAACTACAGTGGAATTGTTGACGATGAAATTCTGAAATGCAGGATCTTCTGCAAATTGCGCCCAGCTCTGAGCTTGCTCTTCGCTGTACGCCAACTCGGCAACCTGATGGACCGCTGACCGAAATACCTCTCGCAATGCAGGTATATCTTCCAGAGTCGCCGGCCTTATAGATATGCTGCTATTGACCATCGCTGGCGAAGGAATCTTTCGATCCGGAGCCTTCAGCAAGCGTGGGCTTTGTAAGCCAGGTGGCACGAAACGAGCCATCCGGATCATACCGTTTGGACTGAGCATCAGCATCCAGCCAGACGTGTGAATCCGGATCGTCGCCGACGCCTGCGACCGTCATCCAGTTTCCCCAGTTTAGAGCGGGGTCGAGATCAATCATCTGTGATGCAAACCATGAAGCTCCAATACGCCAATCCTGTTGGAGCTCGCGACAAAAATAGCTTGAAACCACCAGGCGGCCTCGACTACTCATCCATCCAGTGGTTCGTAATTCAATCATGACGGCATTGACAAAATCATTATCCGTACTGCCTCGAATCCAGTTGGCGACCGCATCCGGATCTGAAGTATGTTGATAGTCTCTCTGCGCGAATCCGGAAATATCAAAGAAGATCTCCGGTTTGATAAGAGCAAGATACTTGTAATAATCGCGCCACAGCAGCATCAGGAATAGCCAGTAGGTAGAGTTGTTCTGAACGACTTTCTTTTCGAATCGCTTGAGCTCTGCGTATATGTGCCTTGGCGAGAGGCATCCGTTTGCAAGCCAGGGTGAAAACTTGGTGCTATACTCGGGTCCCACGAGACCATCCTTCGTTTCCCGATAACGGGTCAGTCGTTTTGAATCCCAGAGGTAGTCGTTGACTCTGTAGTTGCCAAATGTTTCGCCGCCGCGGAAAGGAAAAGCAGATCGTGGATCGATGCCGCGCTGCTCCCGGTCTTCAAGGCCGGGTGATGCGAAATCTCCTGTGGAGTCAACACTGAATCTAGCGGGCGGGACGGTGTCAATCAGGTCCCTTGGTAGGCACTTACGCTCGACCTCCTGCCGGAACAAGGAAAACGATTCGGGGAAATCAGTCAGACTAAACGGTAGATCAGCCGGATGAAAAAGGAACTGTCCGTAATAAAACTCGAATTTGGCATCGCTGCCAAGTTCCTCCAGGATCTGTTGCTCGACTGAAAGATCAGGACCTATCAGAGATTTCTGAACAAAGACAGTATCCACATTTTCGTCAGCGAGCAGCTCTCGCAGGACTATCTCAGGGCTGCCCTCAAACAGAAGTAGTGGGACCTGTATTTCCTCAAGGTTTGAGCTCAAGTCAGCCAGGGACTCCAGCAGAAAGGCCATTCGATGCTTGCCCACAATTGGGAATCCCCAATTGTCAGTATCGGTGGCGTTCGAATCAAGTACGTAACACGCTATGACACGATCAAACCTCGCCATCGCACGATGGAGGCCTTCATGATCATGAACACGTAAATCGTCTCTAAACCAGACTAATGCTGTTGACATATGGTTGGTCTGCGCTCCGCATAACCCTGTCTATTGTGTTTAACAACCAAACAGAACCAACCTATTGCGAGGAGCAGCTGAAGCAATGACATTGCATATCAGTGGGAGTTCAAACAGCTCAATAGGTACTCAGGCATCTATATACTGAGTAATGATTACGTGTTATATGTTACGATGTCAACAGGTTGAAGCAATTAATTGCTCGGATCATCGACAGTCTGCGCATTTCTCAGCTTCATTTCTAACTCTTTCCACTCTGCCTCCAGTTCGGAAAGTCTCTTCAACGCGTCATCACCCGGGCGATGCGAGGCGCGCGCAACCATGCTCATAAGATACCCGAGCTGACGATCGAACATTCGCGGCGGGTAGCTGTCGTCAGTTGATGTTTCGACCTTGCTCCGTAGTTCTTTGAGACCCGTTACGTACTCGGCAGTTGAATCAGGGGCACTAGCAATCGTTTCGTCAACTTCACTCAGCAGCGTGTTCATACTTGTGGCGAGGTCCCTGAGTTGGAGCGAAATGGACTCCTGTAATGCCAGATCGTCCTGTGTTACGCCGTCAGCTGCAACCCTGGGATCGAGCGTCACATCGAATTCGCGATTTGAAACCACGTCTCCTACTCGAACTTTGGCGGTGTATGTGCCTGGCTTGACGAGTGGACCGCGATTTCGTGATCCCCGACGATTAATTGGTCCGTAGTGCCGCATATCCCACGTGAACCGGTGAAAACCAATATTCGTTGATAATCGATCCGATATCATCGTGATTGGCGGTTCCCGCATTCCCTGCTCAAGATCGTCATCTATGCCCGCCGAATCACTCGCAAAGGACCGAATCAGGTTGTCATCGGAATCAGTTATGTCAATGTGGATCACATCATCGAGTTCGATTCCGACATAAAAATCAATCGAGGGCCCGGGTGACGGGTAGGCTGGATCGGTGGCAGTGCGCTGGCTACTCCGATCCCGGATCAGAATCGCATCAGTGATTGGGAAGACATAGAAATCGGAGTCGGCGACTTCAGAGGACCACAAGCGAATGGGATTAACATTGTCCAGTATCCAGAAGGAGCGCCCCATGGTCGACAGGACAAGATCGGTGTCAACCACTTTGATGTCTGTGACGGGCGTTACCGGAAGATTCTGCTGAAAGCTGTCCCACGACTCTCCGTCGTCGTACGATATATACATTCCGAATTCCGTGCCCGCGTATAGTAAGCCCGGCCGCTCGGTGTCTTCGCGCACGACCCGAGTAGGCGTATCCGGCGGAATACCGTTTGTCCCGGTCGTTAACCTCGTCCATGTTAATCCGTAGTCTGTCGTTTTGAAGATGTACGGCTCGAAGTCATTCAACAGATAGCGATATGCAGCTACATACGCCTTGCCAGCATCGTGAGGAGACGGTTCGATCGACTGGATTCGACCCTCGGGTGGTAAGTCCGGAGGGGTGACATTGCGCCACGAATCGCCATTGTCGGTTGAAACATGAACAGGGCCATCATTTGCACCCGTCCAGATTACGCCCTGCTCGAAAGGCGATTCTTCGATCACATACAGGGTGCTGTAGTGTTCCTCCCCGGTTATATCTCGTGTTATTGGTCCACCGGAAACAACCTGCCGCTCAGGCCGAAATGCTGTAAGGTCAGGACTGATGGTTTCCCATGTCGCCCCGTCATTTATCGTACGATGAACGAACTGCGATCCATGATAAACCACATCCGGATCGTGTGGCGATACTTCGATAGGTACAACACGTTGAAATCTGTAAGGCAGTTCCGCAGGATTGCGACCATACATGTCAACGGCTCCCACATAGAACTGCATTTCTTCTCCGGTCGCTCGATTGTAGCGACCAAATCGTCCCTTGCAGTTTGCGTAAACAATGTTCGGGTCACCAGGTTTGGGTACGACCGGACCTGTCTCACAGCCTCCGATTGCATCCCAATACGCTCTGGGACCGCCCGGACGGTAATCAGGTGGGTAGCTCGGTACCGCGATGGTTGAATTGTCCTGTTGCCCGGCGTACAGCCAGTACGGAAACCGATCGTCGACATGTACCTGATACAGTTCTGCTGTAGGCTGATTTAGTTGTGTAGACCAGGTTTCGCCGCCGTCTACAGTCACATTGGCACCGCCATCATTGGACTGAACAAAAATATTACCGTCGTCAGGATTGATCCAGAGGTCGTGGTTGTCGCCATGTGGTGTGGACAGCCGTTTGAACGATGCTCCAGCATCAGTAGACTTGTAAAAACCTTCGTTGCCCACGTAGACGACGTCCGCATCGGAGGGGTCCGCATCGACATTCGTGTAGTAGAACGGCCGGTTCATCAAACCAGCCTGATTCGATATCAGCCTCCAGTTTTGACCGCTGTCATTGGATCTATACAGACCTTCATTTTCGGGTTCCGTTTCAATCAACGCATATACTCGCGATGGATCCGCCTCGCTAACAGCAAAATCTATCTTGCCGACGAGACCACCGGGAAGACCTGCAGTGATTCTGGACCAGGAAGCACCACCGTCAGTTGATCTGAATATTCCACTCTCGGAATCATCGCCGGAGATAATCGTCCACGGCTTTCGCTCCGCTCTCCAAACGGCAGCATATACAATGTCCGGCTCCGATGGGTGGAGTTCAATGTCTACCGCTCCGGTCTGGTTCGAAACAAAGAGGACCTTTTCCCAGGTGTCACCACCATCAATTGTCCGGTAGACTCCACGCTCTTCCCCGGGTCCAAACGGACTTCCCATGGCCGCGACGTACACGACGTCTGGGTTGGTAGGGTGAATTACTACTGAGGCAAGTTGTCCCGCATTTTCAAGCCCGACACGGTTCCAGCTACTCCCGGCGTCTGTCGATTTATATATTCCCCGGCCGATGATCACATTGGAACGGATCCCGTCTGAACCGGTACCGACAAATATTATTTCCGGATTGCTGTCTGAGATATCGATAGAGCCGATGGATCCTGTATGAAAGTACCCATCGGAAATGTTTTTCCAGCTCGATCCATAGTTCGTCGTCTCCCATAATCCACCACCTGTTGCGCCCATCAAGAAATATGACGGACGAGAAGCATGACCGGCCACCGCTGTTACTCGACCACCTCTGGACGGCCCGACCATTCGATACTCAAGGTTCTTGAAAGCATCAGTATTAAAGAGCATGTCAGCATGCTGATCCGATGATTCGACAGTAGACTGGCCGGTCGCCGTGTCGCTAACAACAAGAAGGAGTGCCGTGATAAGTGGTACGAGACGTACGGAAAAAGAATGCATAGTAGCAGGCAGAATGACTAGTGATACTTTCGAAAACCCCAATGCTTAATATACTGTGAATGAGCAACGCTAATTATAGATATCAGGAGACTGACGAGTTCTTCGCGCAGATTGCCGGAGGCCTTGAGGACATCGGTGCCGAGGAGATTGGTGAGTTGGGCGCCCGGGACATCGTGCCGGTATATCGAGGGCTTCGATTTCGTGCTTCAGCGGAAGTGCTTTACGGGATCAACTATAAGTCAAGACTCGTTTCGCGTGTACTTGCCCCGTTGGATCGATTTAATTGCCACAATACCGACTATCTGTACCGGCGTGCCAAAAATATTGAGTGGGGTGATTTTCTTTCTGTAGACAAAACCTTCGCTATCTATTCCAACGTCGCCAACAGTTCGATACGTCACTCCAAGTATGCCGCGCTCCGCTTGAAGGACGCCATAGTCGACGCCTTTCGCGAAAAAGAGGGAGTCCGGCCGTCGGTGAACAGACTGAATCCCGATGTCTGGTTCAACATCGACATACACGATAACATCGCCACGATCAGCCTTGAAACTTCAGGTGGAGCAATGCATCGTCGGGGCTACCGAAAGTCCACCGGTGCTGCTCCAATTCAGGAGACGGCGGCAGCTGCCATAATCCGGATGACAGGGTGGGATGGAGCCAGAAAGCTCATTGACCCGATGTGTGGATCTGGAACTCTCATAGCGGAAGCCCTGATGTCGTACTGTCGGATTCCGGCCTCCTACCTCCGCAATAATCGGACTATCGAATCCATGCCGGATTTCGACTCGAGGCTGTGGGCCAAGATGAGTCAGACTGCTGACTCGATGATACGGCCGCTACCGGACGGATTGATTGTAGGCAGCGATATCGACTCACGGGTTCTCGCAGACGCACGCAAGAACCTGGCCGCTCTTCCAGGCGGTCAAAACGTACACCTCGAAGCTACAAACTGGCGGAATATAGAGAGCATTACAGACGCGACCATTGTGACCAATCCGCCTTACGGACGTAGGCTCAATACGAGGGAGCCAATTGGAGATTTCTACAAGAGCTTTGGAGATTTCCTCAAGCAGCGTTGTACTGGCTCCGAAGCGTTTATATACGTAGGTGACAGGGAATTACTCAAGACAGTGGGTCTTCGGACGAAGTGGAAAAAACCGCTCGTAAATGGATCACTCGACGGCCGACTGGCCAAATACGAACTGTATTGAGACCCCGGTATCCGCTCGATTGCATTGTCGTTGCTATATTGCACGTTCGATCCGGGCGCGAATGATGCCCGATCGTGGTACAAGACCTCTCAAGCTCCTGCAATTTCTAATCAACCGAATTAGCCTGTGACCCACGATGTTTTAACAGGAATCGTCCTTGTACTCGTCCTTGGGATAGGATCTCAGTGGCTGGCATGGCGCATTCGGGTGCCATCGATTCTCCTGTTGCTCGTAGTCGGATTTATTGCCGGTCCGGTCACAAGAATCATTGATCCCGCAGGTCTGCAAGGTGACTGGGTGTTCGCCTTCGTTTCTATATCGATCGGTGTCATTCTGTTCGAGGGAGGCCTGAGCCTCCGGCTGTCGGAGCTGCGTGAGGTAGGCACCGCTGTCCTGAACCTGATTACGATAGGTGTCATGATAACCTGGACCCTCGCTTCGCTCGGGGCCTATTTTATCCTCGGCCTGAATATCAGTCTGGCGATCCTCCTCGGAGCTATACTGACAGTGACAGGACCCACAGTCGTCATTCCGCTACTGCGTCACGTGCGTCCCACCGGGCGCGTCAGGGCGATTGCCAAGTGGGAGGGAATCACCATAGATCCGGTTGGCGCTATCCTCGCCGTACTTGTTCTGGACACTATCCTGATTCTGAATGACGCGGGCGCTGCAGGAATTGAATTGACGGGGTTTGGACCGGTCGCCCTACATGCCGTCAAGGGACTGCTGCTGACTATTACAACGAGTATCGGCATCAGCGCAGTCGGTGCAGCAACGCTGATTATCCTTCTTAGAAGGAGGCTCGTTCCTGATTATCTGCAGAGTTCAATCGCTCTTGCGATAGTGGTCGGGACGTTTGCTCTGTCAAACGTCCTGCAGCAAGAATCGGGTCTGCTGGAAGTGACGCTACTCGGCATCATCATGGCTAATCAGAAATACGTCCCGACCAGGCGCATTTCGGATTTCAAAGAGGATCTGCAGGTGTTGCTTATTGCTGCCCTGTTCATTGTCTTGAGCGCACGCCTTGAGTTAACAGCACTCGAGTTCATCAATGGGCGGGCAATAATATTCCTGGTAATACTAATCGTCCTTGTCAGACCGATTGCTGTCTGGGTATCCGCCTTCCGGACGACACTGTCGGGAAGGGAGACAACGTTTCTCGCCTGGATTGCGCCGCGTGGAATAGTCGCGGCAGCCGTGGCGTCGCTTTTTTCTTTTGAACTTGAAGAAGTGTTTCCGGCCCAGGCAGAGAGTCTCGTTCCGATTGTGTTCCTCATTATCGTCGGTACCGTTGCAGTCTATGGGCTGACCCTGTCGCCGATGGCGCGGTACCTGGGGCTTGCGGATCAGAATCCCAACGGTCTGTTGATTCTTGGCGCCCACGCGTGGGCCCGCAAGATTGCCTCGACGCTCCAGGATCTTGGTATTAAAGTCATCATCATTGACATCAATTCGAAAAACATTGACCTGGCCAAGCAACAGGGCCTTGATGCAGAAATTGCGAACGCTGTTTCGGAGACTGTTCTGGATGAACTGGATTTGAACGGTATCGGTAATTTTCTTGCCATGACACCGAACGATGAGGTCAATACTCTCGCAGCGCTGAACTTCACCGAGATTTTCGAAAGCAACGATGTTCTGCAACTCGATGCACGCATCGTCAAAAACAAGAGTGAATCAGATCGGGACAACACTTCCAGTTTGAGAGGACGGTCACTTTTCGGAGAAGGCGTCACGTTTTTTTCAATCAACGAGATGTATGACCACGGTGCTATTGTTGAAGTCGTTGAAATAACATCAACGCTTACGTATGAAATGATTCGAGAACAGTTTGGCGAAGATACTGTCTTGCTATTCGCGATTCGCGGAAGTGAGGTCCTTATTAACGCCTCCGACACAAACATCAATCCTGTTCCTGGCGACAAAATTGTCCTGCTTGCCATGGCAGACTCGGATGAGGCTCCCGGAAGGGAAGACACATTCTACAGTCGTCTGGTGGCTGACGCCGGTGTTCTGAATCTTTCCGACGATCTCTCCTTCGCAGATGTAGTCTCGCGCGCGGCTGCAGAGTTCGCAGTTAGCTTGCCGATCTCCGCAGATCGACTGGCCGCCGGTTTTATCGATATTGGAAAATCCGGAGCAATGCCTGTCTCTAACGGAGTAGCTCTTCCGCATTACCGCTTGAATACGATCGACGAGCCAGCACTACTCGTTGTTCGAAGCGAGCAGGGGATTGAAGTGGAATCGGGACCTGGTGCTGCACCCGATGGCGACACGGTGTCTGCAATATTTTTTCTCGTAAGTCCCGAGGAAAGGCCCGGACAACACTTGCGCACCCTTGCCAATCTTGCAGGTCGAATTGATGACAGGCATTTCATTGATCGGTGGAATGATGCAAAGACTATACAGGAACTGAAAGAGGTGTTACTCCACCCGGACCACTATGCACACCTTGACCTGGCACGGGACTCGCAATTTGAGGGGATGACCATTGGTGAAGTCAGAGATTCGCATCGAGTCGAGGCTATCCTCGTAGGCCGGAATGGCGATTTGCACAGGCCCGATGCTGGCGACACACTGGAGGTCGGAGACCATGTGACCGTCTCGGGCAGCACGCGCGACATCGTACGATTCAGAGAGGTTGTAAATTCTGACAGCGCCCTGGTCGGATAGTGCTTCGACGAACGTTCGGGGAAGATTGAAACACCCGCATCAGGGATCCGTTGACCGATCGAATTCTTCTGATTGGTAACACACTTCCGCTCAATGACCTCAGCCATCCAACGTAGACGCGTACTGCCCGTATTGTTCTTCGGCGTACTGATGGCTGCATTGGACATTGCAATCGTAGCCCCGGCATTACCGGCCATTCAGGAGCATTTTCTAATCGATGAACGGGGCGCCTCTTGGGTGATTAACGCGTTTGTAGTGTTCAACCTCATCGGCCTGTCTTTGATGACGAGACTCGCCGACGTTTTCGGGAGAAAGGCCACCTACATCGCCGATGTGCTGCTTTTTGCGGTAGGATCGGGCATCGTAGCTCTTGCGCCTTCGTTTCAGATATTGATTGTGGGAAGGTGTATTCAGGGACTTGCAGCGTCAGGAATATTTCCGGTCGCCAGTGCTGTTGTAGGCGATGTGTATCCCTACGAAAAACGAGGCCGTGTTCTGGGAATCCTGGGAGCTGTTTTTGGACTCGCTTTTCTTATTGGTCCAATCATTGGTGGTGTTCTTCTGCGATATGGCTGGCCCTTGCTCTTCCTCATTAACATACCATTTGCGATACTGATCGCGCTGGTTGCGCTGCGCATGCTGCCTCACGGTGCGACGGGAAGGCGCCAGCCCGTTGACGTCTGGGGAATGGTTCTGCTGGGTCTGGCGTTAGCAAGTCTCGCATTTGGTCTTAACAGAATCGAAACAGATGCCTTCGCGGCATCAATTATATCGACCCGCGTGTGGCCGTTCTTAGTCGTGTCTGCGATTCTGACGTTTCTCTTTGTTCGGGTAGAGAAAACTACGCCAGTTCCTCTCATTCGGTTGGCGCTGCTGAAAAATTCTCAGGTGAGACTGGCAGCTGTGTTCGCGATGGGAGCAGGCTTGACGGAGGCAGCGTTTCTGTTTTTGTCAGGATTTGCAATAGTAGGTCTTGGCGTAGAAAAGACTCAAGCGTCCTTTATGCTCGTTCCGCTCGTATTAGGAGTCATGATAGGATCACCCCTTGCAGGCAGACTTCTTGATTCGGTCGGTTCTCGTGCAATTATCATATCAGGATCGCTACTTGTAAGTGTCGGGATGGCCATACTCGGTTTTATGGAACCGGCATCTGTTTCGTACTACTCAGGATCCGTACTGGTTGGAATTGGTCTGTCGGGGCTGCTTGGTTCTTCAATCAGTTATATCCTGTTGAACGAAGCGAAGGTGCAGGAGCGGACTGTCGCGCAGGGAATAAGCACGCTTTTCATTAGTCTTGGACAGCTCGTCGGGAGTGCCCTGATCGGTTCGACGATCGCCTCGTATACCTCCGCTGTTCATGGTTATCAGCGTTCGTTTATCCTCCTGACCGTCGTTGGGATCGTCCTCGCTTTTGCGGCATTGGGACTGCGAGGAAAAAACGAAGAAGTCGGGTCCGGCGCCGATTCTCCTGCATAGGCAGTGAATCGGTGTGCCAGGTTGGGCTTGTTTATCTAGTCTGCAGACACACCCCTCACGGGCAATTTGGAAATAGCAATCAGCGTATCAGCACGTCCGTGGTGGAGATTTAGAACCACTGCCTGCGAACTATTATTTGCCCACCGGAGGAGACCGGTGCCAGCGAACTGTTTGAAATAGAAGTCATACGCCGAGGGAGTTGCCTCGTCAATGCTCATGTGGATGTGGCCACCACCTCCATCATAGCCTGCCGGGAGGATGGTTGACAACATGAATCTACCCGTGCCATCGGTAGCAATAGACCCCTGGATTCTTGCGGAAGATTCCTGTCCGGGAACGGACTCACCGTATTCTCCCTGGTTGTCCGTATGATAAAACGATATGACTCGGTTCGGGAGTTCCCGGTCAAACTCGTCGACCAGTCGACCCAATACGAGCAGCCTTTGGCCGGGCTCATCTTCGCTCACAAGTTGCAGGACATGCTCGCCGGCAGCCTTTCTGTAATTATCCGCGATAGTCAGGAGGTGATCGTCTGCCGGGTAGATGGTCCGGTCGATCGGCGTGCAGGAAGACACCAGTAGACCAAGACTCAGAGTAAAGAATGTGATTTTCAACACGTTGGCCAAGAAAGTGTATTGCGTCTGTTCTTCTGGTTAGACGAAAACTTGACGCCGCAGGTTTAGTTGTCAAGAAGACTCACTTTGCCCGATTCTATCGAATAACTGGCGCCCAGTATTGAAAGGTTTCCTGCGTTGACCTTCTCGCGTAAGATTTCAGACGATTGAAGGAGCAGCTCGACTCCGACCCGTGTATTCTCTGCGATACCATCGTCGAGGATGTCATCATCGGACCGGCTTCCGCCTGAGCTAATTACTCGTTCGATCGATGGGCGAATCCGGTCAACGATTGAGGATAATCCTGGAGAGAGTCGAATAGACGGGTCTCTGGTGCATTCCAGAGCTGCGGTGACGGCGCCACACTTGGTGTGTCCCATCACAAGCACCAGATTCGATCCAAGACTTTGCACCGCGAACTCTACGCTGCCAACAACTTCCGGGTTGATGACATTGCCTGCAACACGGACAACGAAGAGGTCGCCCAATCCCTGATCAAACAGAATCTCTGCTGGCAAGCGAGAATCCGAGCAGGTAAGAATCACCGCGAAGGGCGACTGACTGTCGCTAAGTTCCTCTCTTCTCTGAGAGCTGGACTTGACAACAATTTGCTGCTTGTTCTCGACGAAACGCTCGTTTCCATTGAGGAGCCGTTTCAGGGCGTCCTGTGATTTCATATCAGTGTTAGTCTAAAGCAGTTGTTCAGTTTCAGCCGTATCTCTCGCCTAGTTTTCGAAGGCCGTTCGGTTCTCCAATGATGGTCAATCGATCCCCGTGAAGAAGAACTGTTTTTCCGGTAGGAATGACAATATCTCCATCACGCTGAATCAGAGCCACGAGGCAGTGCTCCTCAAGGGCAATCTCCCTGAGTGCTTTACCGACGAGTGTTTGGGAGGCTGTTTTGCGGTCAACACGAAGCGTCAGGAAACGTTCGTCGCGCAGAAGTACTTCTCTGAGTTCCTGTTCAGACTGCGCGTTGAGCCAATCTGCAGCGAAGCTGTCTTCGTCCACACGTCCTGCTATTTGCGCCAGTATGCGGAGATGCTGCCCGGGATCACTATCGGGAGAAACAAGGAAGAATATCGTGTTTACGTCTTCGTTTGGCTCGCGCTCCGGCGTTAGCGGGTCGTCTACGGGTACAGAAACGGGATGTTTGGATCGGAGAAGGACGATCTCTACAGAGTCAACGAGGTCACTTCTAAAGTGAGGAAGCGCCACCCCGCCAGCAACAGGAGTATTTCCAGTCAAAGTGCCTTTCAGGAAACTTTCACTGATTTCACCGGCCGTCTTATTGAGTCGCTTGCTTAGCCGCTCCGAGGCAAGGCCGACCGTGTCCTCAAACGATACGGGTACTGTGACATCGAGAACGATACTTCGCGCAACTATCTCTTCGAAAGGATCATTGGTGCGAAGTCCCTTTTCCTTCATGATGCCGCGAAACTCGATATCAAGATGAGCATTTCGCCGTTGACCCAGTCGTTGAAACCAGTGATAGATAGCACCATGTCTTTCAACACGATTACGTGCGTAGTTAAAGTACCATATCAAGCATAATGCGACGACGCCCACAGTGAAAAGGATGGCGATCCATCCCATATATGCAATAAGAACCAGTGATGTGAAGATGCCAAAAATCTGCATCCACGGGTACAATGGCGATCGGTACCCGGGGTCATACGATTGGATTCTGCTTTCCCGCATGACGAGCACGGACAGGTTAAGCAGTACAAAGATGAAGAGTTGAAACGCACTGGCAAGCTTTGCAATACCCTCTTCATCGAGGGTAAGGATAAACAGGATAATTACGAATCCTGTTGTTACGATAGAGAGCGTCGGTGTTCGAAACCTCCCGATTCGTGCAAAGAAGTCGGGCAGCAATCGGTCACGAGCCATCGCGAGGGGGTAGCGTGAAGCCGACAGAAGTCCTGCGTTTCCAGTCGATGCGAAAGCAGCGAGTGCAGCAGCGACTACCAGGAAAAGTCCCGTAGATCCGGGTAGCCAGGTGAAGAAGGATTCGGCTGCGGTCGCAACGGGCGTCAGATCTGATTGCAACGCCACAGGGTCGAGCACGCTTACCATGATGAAGACACCGACTACGTACACGACAGAGGTGACGGTCAACGAAAGTATCATTCCGAGCGGAATATTCCGGTCAGGATTCTTGATCTCCTCGGCGACGCTCGCGACTTTTGTCAACCCGGCATAGGAGACAAATACAAAACCCACCGTCGACAGCAATCCGCTTAGACCAAATGGAAGAAACGGCTCGATGCGCGACTGTGTTACAGAGACATCCTGGGTTGAGACAAACATGGTGCCCTGAACAAGAAAGAACGCCAGGACGGTAAGCAAGATCGCGACAAGAATCCGCTGAAGGGCGGTTGTTTCCTTAGCGCCAACCACATTGACCAACATGAACAGGAAAGTGAGAGAAACGGCGACTGTCTTGATTGGCAGTTCAATAAAGAAGGCCGCGTAGGCACCTATCCCGATCAGGGCGAAAGCTGTCTTCAGGGTCAGCGCGAAGTAGGTCCCCAGTCCACCGATGGTTCCAACCATAGAGCCGAGGCTTCGATCGAGGAAATAATATGCGCCACCTGCCCGCGGAAGGGCAGTGCTCAGCTCAGCAACACTGAACATTGCCGGCAAGATCAGAATACCGGCGATCAGATAGGCGACAAACACAGACGGCCCGGCCTTGGCTGCGGCAAGTCCCGGCAGCAGGAAAAAGCCTGAACTGAACATCGCACCAGTGCTTATAGCAAAGACGTCGAATAGTCCGAGCTCTTTCTTCAGTTTATTTGAGTCACTGGCGGGCATGATCGAATCAGATTCTGGCGGGTGATACGACGATCATACCACTGTGGAGGGGATCGATCTCGTCATCTGGACTGACAAATTAACGCAAAAACATGACCGGAGTTCATGCCAGCCCGTTTGGTGCATACTCAAACAGGCTTTAATTATTGCGGTCTATTGCCGGCGCACGAGAAAATCAACCACAATGGGGCTGTGGTCCGAGGCAACCGGTTCATCAACAACGAACTGATGGGCGATGTCGAATACTTCAGATGGTCTGTAAAGCACAAAATCTATTTCACGTTCAGGGCCAGTAGATGGAAACGTGAAACGATCATCTCCTTTCTGCACGGTCGTCCATGAACTGTTGAAATAGTCCATAACGGCTGAACCTGGCGTCGAATTAAAATCGCCAGCGAGAATGGCTGCGTATGGTCGGCTCTCCAAATGATCATTGAGCTGTTCGGCCTGTGAAAGTCGCTCAGCTTCGGTTCTGTAGAAATGGATGCCAACGAAATCAAGAGTGTCTCCGTTGGACATGCGTACCGCGGCACGCAATGCAGTACGAGGCTCTTCGCCATCCGGTAGTTTCATGTTATCGACCTCGATTAGTGGCAACCGCGACAGCAGTGCCATGCCGTAAGCACCACCCTGATAACTCATGAACCGTCCGAACGCAGGTGCCAAACCGGTCAGTTCGGCAAGAACCGCAATTTGATCAACATTGTTGGTTCTATCAACAACGCTGTCGACTTCCTGTATAGCAACAAGATCAGGTTCAAGATCGTTGATCAGCCGCGCGATTCGATTGAGGTCGAGTACCTCGTCCGTACCCTCGCCATGGTGGATGTTGTATGCGAGTACGCGCAGTCGTGTATCTCCATCCGTCTTAATGGCATTTGTCGATCCGCAGCTGCACAGGAGCAGTCCGAAAGCGAGAACATGAACGGTTTTCATCGACGCCGGTGAAATATTGGAAACATGGTACTAGTGAATGTACATGAATCTTACCCGGGTTGACAAGAACAAATCCTGGACAGGCGTTTAGTCATCCCGGGGGATGCGGTACTCTGGTGGCCTGACCTCGTTGATGTAAAAGACAGCGTCGAACTCGTTTGCTGGAACCATGGTTTGGCGATATAATCCCATTCGAGAGTAAGATTGGACGGAGTCGGCAAACTGTCGGATATGCTTGTTGCTGTTGTTTCGAAAAACGGCGTAGCCGGTTGTTGAAGTTTGAGCTGAAAAGAACCGTTCGAGCGAACCGAGACTGTCTGTATCTATGTTGTGTCTCGTGCGGCCATTGTCAGCAATAATGCCTCCGCCCATAAAAAACCCAATTGAGAAAACGTCTGCTCCGAACGTATTTCTCAGCAATCCGCCGGCACTTTGTATTTGGTGCTCGCCATTTCGGAATAGACCATACCGGGCATGATCGTTGTGAAGCATTAGGACAACTTTCTGTTGCCCGAAGATGGAATCTGCTACGGCTTCTGTCAGAGTGGCCATCCAGTTGTCGCGAATCTGGAAATACTCTGCAGGTCGGGGTTTATCTTCCAGAATCATCCGGCCTCTCGAAGCAAGGCGCTCAGCCCATGCGGTGGACGCTTTGAATACCCACCTCGTCCAGCCTTCGGTCATTTCGGCGGCGGTTAAATACGTCTTGGAGATTGCCCCAAGATTCTCGGTTGCCCACGTGTATCTGTCATCACCAAGTCCACCGGAATCGGCAACCAGATATAATTTCCTGTCGATGTCCTTCAGATCTGACTCGAATGTCGCATCGCCATTAACGATGGCACTGTCAAGAAACGCGGGTCTATAATTTGAATCAAAGCCCTGTGCCTGTATGTCGACTCCCGCCAGGACGAGTGGTGAATCAGTCAGTTGCGATTCTTTAACGTATTCAAACAGCGGCAGCAGCTCAGCGTGCTGGAAAGGATATCTGAGGCAATCATACAGTAACTGCCGGGCTGATATTTCTGTCAATCGATTGAACGCGTGCCCGCACTCGAAAAATCCACTTTCAAATGCTACGACGTTGAAATCGTGCTCTTCGTGCAGCCAGATTAATACGTGACTGCGTAATTCAGAGAACTCAGCCACCCCGTGACCATTTTCTCCAAGAAGTACAATTCGAGCGTCCTCAACAGCTCTGCCCAGTTCTATAAAGCCATCGCCCGACAGCCCTGTTGTCCGGTCCATTTCAATGACGGTACTGTTCTGGTCGACGCTACACGATAAAGAGAGACATGAGATCAACGAAATAGTAATAGAAACTTGCCGCATAACAGAACCTCTTCGTGAAATGCTAATATACTAGCATTTAGTAAGCAGGACAAGTTGCCGTAGGGGGGACGTGCACGCCTACTGACAGATCGGGAAGTTCGGATTGAGATTGATAATGATGTCCTCAGCTCTGGCGATAACGAGCGGGCAATCCGTGGTAAGGAAGAGATCGACAATGGCGATATCGCCAGCCTGTTCCAGCTCTACGAGTTCAATCGCGCTCTTGATTGGATCAGCGTACAGGTCCCTCGTCCTCGGAGGAGGTCCCTCGTCGGTACTATCCGGTGGAGTTACGCCGCTGCCCCACAATACGAGTCCCGGTTGGGGCTCGGCTTTCAACAGCAGGTTTCTGCTATGAATCTCGAACATTGACCATGCCCTTCCTGGCCCGGCGAAGACATTATTCTGGAGCCGGAACGGTTGATACAGGCCGAGGGAATCATAGGGGTTGACAGCACCACCTTCAATGTCGGGCCGGGAAGGAAATATGTATACTGGAACCATGCTATCGGTGACCGCTGCTGACTTTGCCTCGTATGGCCCAAGGTCAACATACGTCGATAAGCACTCCTCATGGCCCATGAAGCAGACGCCAAGAATCTGCCGGGTAAGGATGGGGTCCGGCTCTTGTTTATCAAGCACCGTTCCTTCCTGACTGCATCCACTCAGTGAGATACTCACTATACTAAACAGCACCAGCAGGCAACGTGACTGTACACTCAACACGGGATCTCCTCTATCCGATCAGACGATTTGTTTGAACATCATCACGGGTAAAATACGCCTCGCCTCAGACCCTCGTTGTAGGAGAAACCCTGTATACAGGAAATACTCTTGCTAACGGGTCCCGGTATCCGACACGTTTGCCTTTTCGGCACCAACGACGGTCAGGTAGCGGCCCGGAGTTCGCAGGAGGGCCTTTTTGAAGGCTTCCGCGGCGCCCTCCGTGTCACCCGACTTCAATAGCTCTTCTCCCAGTAATTCGTAAGTGGGTTTCACGATTGTCGGAGGTCCGAACATCATCGGAAAAGATTCCTCAAGAGTTGCGGCCTGTGCCAACATGTCCATCCCGTCAGGGTTGTCCGAACTCAACGTCAGTAAGCCTTCCAGCTCAAGGCGCAATATCTTGTCTCCATCCAACTCATCAGGTATCTCGGCTCGCACCTTGCGGGCCTCGTCGACGTTTCCCGTTCTAAGCAACGCAAGCGAATTTGCGAAATGGTAGACGCCAAGACTGGAGGTGCTTCCAGGAGCAGAGTTTGACTGGTTGAAAGTCGGCGGAACAGCAACCCATCGGTCACGGAGCGACCAATCTTCGCTATCAATGACATGAGAGGATCTCATTCTCGAAAAGTATGTCCAGGCGCCGCGGTTGCCGTTGCGGATTACTTCGGCATGACAGGCATCCATCAGGGACTCAGCTTCTGTAAACTGTCGGAGCTGCAGGTGGCCGTAGTGTCTCCACGACGAATAGTGACCGCAATGATTTGGTTCTAACCCTCGGTCAGCCAGCTCCTTGTTCTGAGTGTTCATGGCGCGAATATTATTCTCAACAACCCGGTCCCACAAACCGAGCGCAACGAAAATATGCGTCGTCATATGCTGCGCGTGGCCGGCGTTGGGAGCAATATCCGCGTACGCCTCAGCGGCCTCTAATCCAAGATGCGCATGATCAGGATCATCGTACGAATGGATTATATAGTGTGCAGCGCCGGGGTGGAGCGGATTCCGCTCAAAAACGGGAATAACTGTTGCTGCCGCCTTCTGATAGACGTCATAGTCGCGTTCACCATTAGTGCTGCCGAGGATCGAGAGGGCGTAGAAAGTAGTGGCTTCATCATCCGCCGGATAGGAAGTGTGGAGTCTCTCCATCGCCTCCATGTATGCTTTGTCGCGGTCTGCCTTGGATCCTTCCCCATACAGTGCCTCGACGGCCTCCATGTAAAGTCGCTCCCGATCATTGTCTACGGTCGCAAGGCGTTCTTCAGTCGACGGTCCGAGTCGACCCAGAATCTCTCTGCCCATATCCAGATCAACCTGTCGCCAGAGCGGATGGTTGTAGGTCATCGCTTCGCCCCAATATGCGAGGGCGAAGGATGAGTCGGCGGCCTGTGCAGCTTTGAAGTGTTCTCCCGCTGGTCCAAACTCAAAACTATGCAGAAGGAGTACACCTTGCAGAAAGTCGTCCTGCGCGGCGTCACTTCCAGAATTTGGAAAGGAAAGGCTACCAAGTCCATCATAGTGGCTGAGTTTTTTCGATCCACTCTGAGAAGCACAACTTGCGAACAGTAATGCTATGAAGAGAAGAGATGCAGTGCGTAAAGTCATCGCTTTCCGTTATCGCTGAGTATTCAGTTGTTGTTGTCTACTGGCCTATCGTCCGGTCTCCATACAGTCTGACCTTCCCGGAGGCAGGTCGTCGACACGTTGCAACTCGCTCGGAAGAAAATTGAGCGAGTGTATTATGCCGATCGCTTTCCCTGAACTATTGTTCTCGAACCGGACGGTCAATTGTTGCCAGTCATTGTCAACAGTAAATTTCGAATCGCCGGCGGATGTCAAATACCATGGTGCTGCGTCGCCCATCATCGCCCCGACGACCAGTCTGCCCTCGCAGGTCTGAGACACCCATAGTCTTCGAGTCGTGTCTTCGTTTCCGGGATCACCGTATTGTCCGACAAACCGGTGCAGATCGTCACGAGTGGGCCCCATCATTTCCTCATAATCTTTTTTTTCAGCTTCCTTCGCAAGAGCAGCTTCCTGGGCACGTTGCTGTTTCCGGGCCTTTTCCTTTTCCTCCTCCTCGGCCAGCATTTTAGCAACGTCAGGCGGTATCAGATCCCTGATTGTTACTGTTAACAGGGCGGTATACATCTCCGAGACTGCGAGTCCTGCATCCATATTACCTGCCTGCATATAGTCGGATGCCAGTGTGCCAAAGGCCTGATTGTCAAACTTGTACATACCAAGCTTGTCCGGAAAAATGTCATCAAAGAATTCCTTTGCAGCATCAATACCATCGTTGTCAATCTTGGTCTTGATCTCTCCACTTAGTAACGGCAGATCCTGTGATTGTACTTCGGTGACTAACGCAAACGATGTTGTAAACAGGAGCAGTAGTACTGCCAGCGTGCGCGGCCAGTCGGAAAATCTATTTCTCATAGTTACAGCTTGATTGTATTTAATAGTGCGCTTGTCGGTCTATTGATGAATAGGTGGTGCACCGCTTGCTGTCAGTGCAGACCTTAAGCCAGGCACGGTGTCTTGCAGGAATGCATCCAGCTGCTGCTGTAAAACGGCGAGCTCTGCACGACCTGTTGCAACCGTCGCCCGATGCATTTCAGTCGGCCCGTACGTGGTGTTCAGACCTCTCACGCCGACAAACAAACGAGACATCGGGGATGGCGGATTGCGTTCACCGATTTCACGTTTGGATGCATAGCCGCCCAGCTTGATGTCGAGGTCTTTAAGCGTCTCGAGAGCGTTGTGCAAGTCAGCAGTCAACTCGGAAGACGGACTGGATGCACGGGAGTGCGCAGTTTGCATTGCCTCTACAAGTTCGACTTGCTCGGCCATCGTCTTCGAGAACACGGTCATTTCATTTCGCAAGTCTTCGATCATCTGTCGGAAGCTATCGATCTCTTGTGCAGATGCGCCCGTGATTGTTTTGTCGTGTAACGTCGTGACTTTAACCGACACCGACTCCGATAGTGACGAGACTACTCCACCACGTGTCTTTTCGAGGGTCGCAGAATATGTACCTGGCGCGACAATATAGCCGTTACTGGATCCACCATCGCTCTCCGGGTCTATGAGTTGAGCAGATGCATGTCTAAGATTCCAGTTGACACGATGAAAGCCCTTCCCGGTTTTTCCGTTTACACGGTTGATGACGTCACCGTTGGAGTCTCGAATTACGATGTGCACCTCATCCTTCACCTCGTTAATCTCGGCTTCCAGAGCGTCCCATCCGGGAAACGGAATGTCTCCGCTTTCGATTTCCTTTTCTCGCTTCTTCCGCTCACCCGTAAGGGTGTCTGACCCCTCCTTCAGAAAATATGTGAACATTGCTCCGTATTCAGGATTCGGAGCCGCATAGTGGCTGGCTCCCTGCGAGCCACCGGCAACATCGCGTCGGCTGAACAGGTATGCATCGCGCGGTGCAAAGAGGTGTGCGTCCTGTTCGAGGAAGTCGTCGGACACATCACGAAGTGGTGAGTAGTCATCGAGGATAAAAAATCCACGACCGAAAGATGCTGCTACCAGATCGTTTTCACGTCGTTGTACGGTGACATCCCGAAATGAAATCGTTGCACCGCCGGTGTTCACCTCATGCCATGAATCACCACCATCGAGCGAGACGTAGATTCCAAATTCAGTACCAACGAACAGGAGGTCACTATCGACGTGATCCTGAACCACGCGCCAGATTAGCGTTCGGTCCGGAAGATTATTTACAATCGAGGTCCATGTCCTTCCACGATCTGTACTCTTGATCAGGTACGGATTGAAGTCTCCCGCTTTATGATTGTCAAGTGCGGCATAGACGACGTTCGAGTCGTGAAGGTCCGCATAGATGTGGTTTACAAACGCGCCGCTCGGGATGCCGCGAATTGAACCTGCGTCAACACGGCGCCACGCAGCACCATCATCTTCGCTAATCTGGATCAGTCCGTCATCCGTGCCTGCATAGAGCAGACCCGGTTCGACCGCCGATTCCGAGATTGTCGATATAGTATTGTAGACCGACATGGCCCCAACGGCCCAGGCATTATCCCAACTCTGGACTCGTCCCATGATGGGTAACTCAAACCGTTCCTGGTTCCGTGTCAGATCTTCTGAAACGGGATTCCAGCTATCACCCCTGTCCATCGACTTCCAGACCCGGTACGATCCAAAGTACAGGGTGGCAGGATCATGGGGACTAATGACAATTGGCGCGTCCCAGTTATATCGTTCGTACGGTTCCCCAAGACGAGATTGCGGTTGTACAAAAACCTGTTCTCCGGTCGCAAGGTCAATACGGTGAAGCCCGCCTTGCTGGGTCTCGGCGTATATGATGTTCGGGTTGCCCGGCTCTACTGCAGATTGATGTCCGTCAGATCCGAGCGTTTTGAACCAGTCAGCATTTCGGATTCCATGTCGATTGTCGGTCCGGGAGGGACCACCGTGCGATCCGTTGTCCTGCGTTCCGCCAAACACATTATAAAACGGTTCGGCATCATCCACGGCAACCTTGTAGTACTGGGTGACGGGCAGGTTTTCAATAAAGTGCCACGTAGCAGCATTGTCAAACGTTTCAAAAAGACCGCCATCCGTTCCCATAAGAATATAGTTCGGATCATCTTCCCGGAACGCAATTGCATGATTGTCGCTGTGCTTGTCAGACTCGGTCATTCGACGAAAAGACTTGCCGTGGTCATCGGAAACCTGAACCCTGACGTCCATCAAATACAGTCGACCTTCGACATGCGGGCTAGCGTATAGCTCTTGATAGTAATGTGCCCCGGTGCCACCTGAAACTGTATCCGACATTTTTGACCACGAGGCTCCTCGATCGCTCGACATAAACACGCCGCCGGACTGCCTATCCAATTCGATAGCAGCATACACATGGTCCGGGTTCTGGCTCGAAATGGCGAGGCCAATCTTGCCCAAGTTGGAAGATGGCAGGCCTTTGCTGGATTCCTCCCAGGTAACGCCGCCGTCTGTAGATTTATGAATGCCGCTGCCGGGGCCACCGCCCATGTACGATGCTACGTTTCGGTGCCGTTGCCAGGTTGCGGCATACAGAATGTTCGGGTTTCGAGGATCGATGAGCAGGTCGGTTGCCCCGACCCATTCGTCATCTCCGAGTGTTCGCGTCCACGAATCGCCGCCGTCTGTCGATTTGAAAACACCGCGTTCTCCGCCCGGACTCCAGAGGGGGCCCTGCGAAGCAACCCAGATCACGTCAGAATTATCCGGATGAACAATGATTTTCGAGATGTGCTCGCTTGCTTCCAGTCCCTTTTTGGTCCAACTAGAGCCGCCGTCGTGACTGACGTACATGCCATCGCCATAAGCGACGTGTCTGCCGCCAACATTTTCACCGGTACCAACCCAGACCGTATTTGGGTTCTGTGGATCGAGAGTGAGAGCTCCGGTGGAATATGAACCCTGACCATCGAATAACGATTGCCACGTGGTTCCGGAATTGGAGGTCTTCCAGACACCGCCAGAACCCACAGCTACGAACCATACGTCATCATCGTCCGGATGTATTGCAATATCCGCAATTCTGCCCGAGGTAAAGGCAGGCCCGATATTACGCATCGCAAACGCTTTCAGGTTTAGATCTGAGTCTTCGTCCGAATCATCTTGTCCATATGCAATCGGCGACAGTAGTAGGCCGAGGGTGATGAGGATTAGGAAATGCTTCATTAGGCGTGGAATGGCTGGTTGTCAGGTATCGCATAGAATACAAAAGACAATGAAAACATGGATCACGTCGTAGGCAAGGGATTTTGATGATTTGGTCGAGATTGAGGATCTGCAGAACATTCGCCCAGTCAGCGTATTCTAAGTGATAATTGATCACTTCCCTCAGCTACATGACCCTCGCCGCCACGGAAAATCAAACGAAGAGCGAACCCGTGCTTTTCTACAAGGCCTACGAGCTCGACCCCGCGCTTGACTGGGTCGTGTTCGTGCACGGTGCCGGCGGCAGCTCGACTATCTGGTACAAGCAGGTTCGGGATTTTCGAAAGAGATGCAACGTCCTCTTGATCGATTTGCGCGGTCACGGACAATCAGCCAGTATTCGTGACGTTGTTCGTCGCGGCAAATATTCGTTTGAGGACATAGGTAAAGAGATCATTGACGTATTGGATTATCTGGATATTCAGTCGGCTCACTTTGTCGGAATATCTCTCGGATCTGTCCTGATACGAATTCTGGCAGAGGAGTACCCCTCGCGAGTCAAGACGCTTATTCTCGGTGGAGCAATTCTACGGCTTAATTTCAGGTCGCGATTGCTTGTAACTCTTGGCAACCTGACGAAGTACGTTGTCCCGTACATGATTCTGTACAAATTTTTCGCGTGGATCATAATGCCGCGGAGTAATCATCGGGAAAGCAGACGTCTTTTTGCCAGGGAAGCTCAGAAGCTGTGCCAGAAAGAGTTCCTCCGGTGGTTCAAACTGACCCACGAAATCAATCCTGTACTTCGCTTCATGCGAGAAAAAGAAATAGCCACACCGTCATTGTATCTGATGGGCGAGCAGGACCATCTTTTTCTACCGGCTGTCCAGAGACAGGTTGCCAGGCACAGGAACAGCGAACTGTTTGTAATAGCCGGTGCGGGTCATGTTTGCAATGTCGAGACGCCGGATCTATTCAATAGCAGTGCACTGGCTTTCTTGTCCAGGCACGGAAGTATCGCCGCGTAGGACAGCACATATTTTAGTTTGCGCACAAAGATCCAAGTGAATGTGCGGTGCTGTCACAGCGGGTAATAACTGCCACAGCAGTTGATTTCCATTTGTACATTGTCGGTGTAGTAGCTGGATAACCTGACACACAATGGCAAAACCCAAAGTTCGCATTCCGAAACTGCGAGATTTTCAATCGGTCGAAATGGTGGCGGTAACCGGTGATAAGTTTAATCACCCGGGCCTGACCAATTTTCTTGGATCGTTACAGTGTGCATCATGCGTCATGGGTATACAACACCTGACGTTCCCGCCTTTCTCGCAGGGTGATATAGAGCTAGGGATGCTGACAATCAATGATGTGTGTATCATGACGTCGGGTCTTCCTGTCACGTATCGTTGGCGACCGGATCGAATAGATCGAACTGTTCGCGTTGGCGACATCGATGTGTCGACGACTACGGTAATGGGAGTCGGTTCGCAAACTGCGACGATTCGATTGAAGCTGGCTAACCGAAGAAAGAAGCGACAGCATCTTGAAATCAGAGTGCGTACGGGCGGTGGAGTTATCCAGTCGCGTGATGGCTGGAAGACTCCCTACTCTCCGAAAGAGGGTCCGGCTATATCCGTAACTCCCTGGGAAGGCGCTCCACCCCCCGAATCCCTGGTTACCAATACACGCCACGTCAATGAGACGCAAAAAACCCTTGTCTACGGCTCACGCACCAGCGATGCGTATTCTCTCCAAGGGATGTCTGTAATACCTGACAGTATCGACAGGTCGTGGTTTGACCATGCCCTTGATCTCGGTCCAAAAGAAGAGGCGACGCTCTATTATTTTGTCGCCGTCGGTAGCGATCCGGTGGTCCTCGAAGATCAGTTTGAAAGTTGGCAGGCCGACCCATCCCTTTCAATTGCTGCTTCGCGAAAAGACTGGGAAAAGGAAATCGAAGCTGTCTTTACTCCGGGCAATGATCGGTACAGCGGCCACCTGCCGCTGCTGGATACCAGCAACAAGAACCTGCGACGCCTTTACCTGAACACGATCATCAGTGTCATCTATCTGAAGCGTGACCATCCACTATCTGCCTACGGTAAAACGTATGCGACGATAATGCCAAGGTACTGGGTTGCAAGTTGTTTTATCAATGATTGGTCTATGTCGGCATACCTGCTTGCGATGCTGGATCCGGAAGTCCTGAGGACAACTATTGAGCTCTGGCTCACAAGAGATATCTACAGTCACTTCGGTACCGACTACGTCAGCGGTACAAACTCGGGCAACTGGTATTCATGCAATGACTACGCTATGATCCGGCTCATCAGTGCTTACGTTCGTGTTACAGGAGATCAGGCCTGGCTCGACACGCAGGTTGGGAGCAGGAGTGTTCTACAGCATGTCCGTACGATGGCAGAACACCATGTCGAACTGACAACTGAGCACGGACTTCCGGATTTCGGAGATAGAAACAGCTTGCTGGAAGCCGTCGGCGCATACACGCACGAAGTTGCTTCGCTGAGTGCTGCAACGGTGTGGCAGTTGAGAGAGGTCGCCGACCTTCTGGAGTATCGCGGAGAATTATCCGAGACATCCCGATATCGAACGATGGCTGCGGATCTGGTACCGGAGATTCAGAAACTTTATATACAGGGGGGAGGATACTGGGCATGCAGACAACCGGACGGTGAGCTTGTGCCGGTCCGCCATGCCTGGGATTTTGTACACACGCTCAACTTTATTCACGATGATCTTCCCGGAAATCAGAAAGAAGAGATGATTCAGTTCTTTGAACAAGAACTCATGTCACCTTCGTGGATGTCCGCTCTCTCGCCACTGGATGAGGATGTTGGATTCTCAAGGCGTCTGGATCACGAGTGGAACGGTTCCTGGCCGGGATGGGTCGCACTGGCAACATCCGCCCTCATGAAGAATGATCGGATTGATCTACTTGTACGGTGGCTTCCCGGATTGACGCGGTCGACAAAACAAGGTCCGTTTGCACAGGCGCAATTCATCGAGAAATACGCTGATCCAATTGCAGGTGGTGCCCGCAAAGGCCCAACCGAATGGCCATACATTAATGACTGGGCAGCCATGTGTGTCGGCGGATTTTTCGAAACGATTGTATACGAAATGTTCGGCGTCGAGCACCCGTGGTCAGGCGATCTTATGGCGTATCCCCATCTGCGCCATTTCGACCAGGAGGCATCACTCTTCAATGTCCCGCATCACGGTGACTTATACGATATCCATCCCAAACCGTAGTAAAAAATGCCTCGCACACCTCTGGCTAAATCATTTTACATGCACGAGATCATCCTGGTTATCCTTGTCTCAGGGCTTGCCCTTGGCGGATGCACCGATGACGTGCATCAGAGTAGCGTAAAACATGGTGAACCAGGCGTTCGACCCTTCTGGAACGTGCATTCCGGCAGGTATATTTACGCCCCGACAATTGCCTGGGAGGACCCGCCCGGTACATCATCAGAATACCTGATTCAGGTGAATGACCTCAGCCTTGAAACAGATGAGCCGTGGGTGAATCTGACAGAAATCTGGGATGATCTTGCGGAAGGGAACGTTACCATTTATATACGTGGACTGTCTGATTCCGGAGAGACAAGTTTCGCCGACACGATATCTACCATCAAATCTCCGGGTTTCGACGAGGCGATGGTCGAATCCTACGAGAACCCGGCAGATGATGGAATGCTTGGACTTGAATCTGTCCTTGTACTGGACAAGGTCCAGCACTGGATCGATCCGGGCGGGCCGTTTCCGGACTATCCGCTCTGGGTACATCCTTCGAAATTGATGGGTGTCTTATCTCAGGGTATGCTGTTCTTGTCTCAGAATTCTGAAGATCCTGACGTTCAGTCCCAGGCTAAGGACATTGCAGTGCGATCAGCGCAGTTCTTGCTTGCGCTGCGAGAGCCTGAGGGCGCACCGCTGGCCGGCTGGACTCATTCATATTGGGACGGTGTTGATAGAGGTGACCATCCAATCTACATGGATCAGATCATGACTCTGTATCCGTCTGAAGCTGCACTCGCCTTCCTTGATCTGTTCGATGCAACGGCAGATTCGATTTGGTTTGACTCGGCCGTTGACATTGCACGGACATATGCTGCCACACATCGAGCCGACGGTACCTGGTATCTTCTGCTGAAAAGAGAGGACGGGTCACCACATCGAGACAAGCTTCTGGTACCGGTGTCAGTGATCAGTTTTCTAGATAGACTGAAAACACAGTATGGCATTGACGCATTTGTTGACGTCCGTGAGCGAGCCTTTGACTGGATTATGGAGAATCCGGTCAACACATATGCCTGGGAGGCACAGTTCGAAGACACCCGACCAAAAAGGAGGTATCGAAATTTATCTCACCGGGAGGCCGCGAATTTTGCGCGTCTGCTGTTTGAGACCTCTGACGATCCGGCAGACATGCGTCTTGCAGGAGAACTGCTGCTCTTTGTCGAAGATCAATTTGTCATATGGGATCACTCCGATGCGGTTACGCAAAAGAACTGGTTCAGGGAGGGAATGAAATGGAACGGAAATCGTACCGATGGCACTCCCGGAAAGGACTGGTTCTTACCTGCCGCGCTGGAGCAATATGCTTTCTACACGCCTATTGCGGGTACGACATCGAACGTGATTCATGCCTACTGTGCCGGATTTGAAGCAACGGGCGAGACCGTATATCGTGACAAAGCACGGGCGCTGACGCTATCATTAGTTGAGGCACGGGAGTATCACTCGAGCGGGGAGATCCCGACTCACTTGCGAAAGGATCTACCCGAAGAAAACTGGCTTAACAATTCTGTCTATTCGGCACGGACATTGGTGGACGCGTCGTGTCTATGACAGCAGGTGCTTAACCTTGTACCCGGGTAAAATTGCCTGATCCATCGTTGAGATACTGATATCCCTTTCCTGAGTCGTCAGATCCAAAATCGATATTACCGTCAGAGTTGAAATCAAAGACGCGGATCCACGGAAACCAGTTGTCTGCATCGCCACCCGGTACGTCGATTCGCTGTAGTGACTGATCGTCGTAGTTCCGTACCGACGAACCTACCAGGAGTTGCGTGTACTGACCTTGATAGAATCCCTGTCCGGGTCCGTCATCGCCGTCGCGAGTCCGGTTGATGATAATATCCAGAAGGCCGTCGCTATTGATGTCCACCACATCGAAATCAAGTACTGCTCCAAAGCTGCCTGCAGCTGGGATTACCGTGCGCCTTGAGTCCGAATAGTTGCCGTTCGATCCGCCCCAGTAAATTGAAGTGACATCATTGTCGCGCTCGTGTGCACCCGCGAGAATGTCGAGGTAGCCATCGCGATCAACATCGATGAGTTCTGCTGAGAATATTTTCTGGATGCTTCCGGAAAACCTGTTCGAGTTGCTGGTGAACGAACCAGAGCCATCGTTGATCAGCAGAATCGGGTCGAAGCCGCCAACGAAGACATCGATATCTCCATCGTTATCTACATCGCCGGCTGCGCCACCGTGATGGAAACCCGTTTGCGCCTCAATCCGCGACCATGTGAACTGACCCGATGATGACTGGAGCACAAGCTTTGGCTGATTGCCGGGGAATGGCTGCGCATCGAAACCGTGATCGAGAATCATAACATCATCAAGACCATTCCCGTCGAAATCAGCCACGAGTGATTTACGTGCGTGGGTAGCGGGTGGCGGGCCGTTCGTAAATGCAGATTCGTCCGGTGAGAAGATGCCCGAACCATCATTCACGGCAAGGAAACTGTTGACTTCAGTCTGTGAAAGGTATTCACCGGTGCCAAGGAATATATCCGTGTCACCGTCGGCGTCCGCATCAAGATATGCTATCGCATCCGACAGGTTGCCGGACCCCAGGGGTCGAGGAATAGTCTGATAAGAAATCCAGATGTCTCCGACCGAGTTAGAATATGAGCTTCCCGCATCTGCGTTACTCGACGGCGAGATATTCAGTCCGGAGTCTTCGACCGGCGATTGAGAATCACAGCTGGCGAGGAGGATGACGGATGCAAACGCAATTACGAGATGGCGCATAATACCTTGGTGTAGTTGAGATGGAAAGTGGGTGGCTCGGTGTATTGTCGCTCTTCGGCAATAGTATCGCAGATATTTGGTCAGGTTAAAGCAACTGGAATGCGGTCTCATTCAGAATGCGTGACTTCTAGCTCCGCACGAACATCCTTCTGAGCCCTGATTGCATGCGGCTCGTCTCTGATAGTAGCAACGCAGGGTTGTATACCTACCCCGACGTATTTGCTTTACACCTGCAGATTCTTAGCTTCATCCCACTTCTACTAGACATTATCCGGTCCGCAATGGTATTGACTTCAGATCAGGTTGCAGCCTACAAAAACATGGGAATCGTATTCGGTATTCCCGTGTTTAGTCGCGACGAAATGGATTCTCTTAATTCCGGTTTGAAGAATATCCTGGCCTTGCTTGACGAGGGCGAATCGAGCAAGGAGATTCGGGAGTGGCATGAATCCAGCAGGTTCCTGTTCGACCTGTGCATGGATGAGCGGATTCTGGACTGTGTCGAGCAGGTCCTTGGAGATAACTTCTATTTGTGGGCGTCGAACTTCTTCATCAAGGAGCCTCGGTCACCGGAGTCTGTAACCTGGCATCAGGATGCGTATTACTGGCCACTCGATCCCGTGGCATCGTGTACAGTCTGGCTGGCTTTCGACGACGTTGACAACGAGAACGGAGGGATGACATATTTGCCCGGATCCCACACGGCTGGTATCCTGGATCACAACCGTATCGACTCCGATGATTCGGTGCTTAGTCTGGAGTGTGATGTCTCCGGCTTTGACGTGGGCAGCGCCAAGGTAGTAGAGATGAAAGCCGGTAGCATTTCGATCCACGCCGATACGTTAGTTCACGGTTCGCCGGGTAATCCATCGGACCGACGGCGAGCGGGACTTACTATGCGTTATTCTCCGACGACAGTTAAGTGTGATCTATCGATCAACCCGCACTTCAAGACATATATTGCCCGCGGCATTGATAAGTATCAACACAATCCAGTCGGGAGCGTACCGCAAGAAAAATACGCCCGTCTTCGACGGCAACATGCCAGCATTGAAGAAGCAGGGGAGGACGCCGAGAACAAGAAGTGGAAGTCCGGGGCGCCGTCCGGTCGCACATGAGCGTGACTATGCCACCTCGACGTCTTTCTTGAGGGTACGATTGAGGAAGAAGTAGCCTACCAGTCCCGATGCAAGCGAGCCAAGAATAATTCCTACTCGTTCGTCGAAGAGTAAATCTACACCTGTCTGCTCAAACGCCAGCGAACCGATGAAGAGGCTCATCGTGAAGCCTATTCCCGAAAGAGCAGCAATGCCGTACAAGACGCTCCAGTTCATGCCCTGCGGTAGAGATCCGATCTTCAACTTGATCGCAAGCCAGCAGAATCCGAATACACCAATCTGTTTACCGGCAAATAACCCGAGGGCAACGCCCAGCGTCACGCCATGGAAAATTTGTTCGCTGTTGATGCCGCCGAGATTTATGCCAGCGTTGGCAAAAGCGAAAATGGGCAGGATTACGAAAGCCACGACAGTGTGCAAATCGTGCTCCATTGATTTCAATGGAGAAGTACCAGGCTTCTTTTTCGAGTTAAGAGGAATAAAGAATGCGAGCAGGACACCAGCCAGTGTCGCGTGGACTCCAGACTTCAGCATCGACACCCACATGATCACGCCGACAAATATGTAAAGACTTTTTGCCTCAACATTGAATCTGTTAAAGAGGTACAGAACCACCGTCGATACGGCCACCAGGATCAATGCGATCATTGAGATCTTCGACGTATAAAAGAGCGCGATAATCAAAATCGCACCGATATCATCAAAGATTGCAAGTGACGTTAGAAAAACTTTGGCGGATAGTGGGACCCGCGATCCGAGCAGCGAGAGGATACCGAGCGCAAATGCAATGTCAGTCGCTGCGGGGATTGCCCAGCCGCTGAGCGCCGTGTCGTCACCCCAGTTGAATGCAACATAAATGAGAGCCGGTATGACCATTCCTCCAAGGGCTGCAATGCCTGGCATGATGACATTCTTTTTATCGGCCAGCTCACCTTCGATTAGTTCACGCTTCAATTCGAGGCCAATCAGGAAGAAGAAAATTGCCATCAGACCGTCGTTGATCCAGAGAAGCAACGGCTTTGCAATTTCAAGCCCACCGATCCGGAGTTCAACCGGAGTTTCCAGCAAAAGATTGTAGACACGCTCAAGTGGGGTATTCGCGAGGACGACCGCGATTACCGCCGCGATCATCAGAAGAATACCTCCGGCGGACTCGAGCTTAAAAAAGCCGCTGATGAATGAACTTTCTGTCTGCTTCATAATCAATTGGGTTTACCGGACAGTGATGTCAGACGCAACAAAACTACACAACTCTGCCTGATCAACGAATAAACAGGGAAGGATGGATGACCAAACCGCCGCGGCCATTAAATGCTAAATCGAGCTGATAAAATACAAGTATATGATCGATATGAAATACGCTCAGGTTGAAACTGCCGTTAAATCGGACTAATATGCCCTGTATGATCGATTATCCGGAGTCTGGATGTGAAACACCCGTACGTCAGGTGCAAACCCCCGGCAAGACGGAAACTCGCTACGGAGTATTTTCGACAAATCGACTCTCCATCAGCAGCCATTTCTCAGGGTCGAGGATGACTTTTGTCGGACGTGATTGAACTGGAATCCTGAGGGTAGCTGCTGTGCTTCCAAGTTGAGCGGACTCAATACGTGGAGTTGTGGTATTCTCTGAAAAGATTCCAATTTCGATTGGCATGCTAAATACGCTGCCGTCTGTCTGAACCTGATCCAGTTCTATAACGATTTCCTCGGCCGACTCATTGTAATGCCAGCTACCCTCGACCGACAGGTGACCCGGTCGATACAGCCATTGCCGGAAAAACGTGTCGAGATCCTGGCCGGAGGCTTCTTCCATGTGCCGCTGAAAGTCAGATGTAGTCGCATTCAGATCTCTGAACTCCTGGTAATATGACTGTATTCCGGACCAGAAAGAATCGTCGCCGACAACGTATCTCAGCATATGCAGCACCCAGCTGCCTTTTTGATATGTTTGAGACGTAGTTACCTGCGACATATCCGATAAGTTGTTGTGTACCAGCACATAATCAGGTCTGGAATCATAAAACGACTTAACTCTTCGATAGCTGCTTTCGAGGCCGTCCACAAATGCATCGCGTCCATAGGCATGCTCGATAAACAGGAGCGTAAAGTAGGTGGCGAAGCCCTCGCTGAGCCAGACATCGTCCCAGTCATACTCGGTGACGGCATTACCGAACCATTGATGGGCGACCTCGTGGATAATGACGTTTCGCCACCGTTCTGATCGGTCTCCGGTCACGGAAGCATCGCCATAGAAGATCGCTGTCGCTGCCTCCATGCCTCCTCCAACACTATTCGACTGGACGTTGGCTAGCTTTTCGTACGAATACGGTCCGACCATCATGGAGTAGAATTGCATTGCAGCTTTTGTCGGCACTGCAAAATCATAGAAACCGTTGTCCCGGTCCTGATGATATACCCATGTTTGAATGGACTTGCCTTCAAAGCTGTCCACGTAGTCTACCGCGAATCGTGCCACACCGATTGCGTATAGCCAGGTAGCGATCGGTACAGATTGCCTCCAGTGTGTACGACGAAATCCGTCCTGAAGATCTGTCTCCTCAACGAGCAGTCCGTTGGAAATCACCTGGTAGTGAACCGGTGCGTCGACCACAAACTCACAAGTTGCCTTGTCGTACGGATGATCTATTGTGGGCAGCCAGTTTCTGGCTTTGTTTGGCCAGTTGTCGGAAAAGAAAGTTCTGTCTCCGTGTTTGTTAGGGCCAATTATCAACCCGGTCGCAGGAATACCTGAGTACACGATCGAAACAGAGATTCGCTCACCCGGGGATGATTCCGAGGCAAGACTAATAAGCAGTGCATCTGCTTCATGGGTATACGAAACGTCACTGCCATCAACCATTACTGCTGAGACATGCATTCCGGTGTCCGTTTCCTCAGACCTGCTCGTCAAATCAAGTCGAAGCTGCTGTATACCGGGGAGCTTGAATCGGATGTCAATTGTCGCATGCCCTGATATCACGTCGGACTGGTCCGACAGCGAGAGCTGAAAGGCATAGTTCAGCGCATCGACTCCGGGGTTTTTCGGATAATCATCTGTCGCGGCTGCGGCATTCAATAGTACGAGAAGAGACAACAGAAAGAATGAAGCCAGGCGCATCGAACGACAGGGATTGAATAAACATGCTAGTGAGCCCCGGTGAAACCATATGGACATGGTCTCACTCCGGTATGACCAAAGGTGTCAGAGCGTCAATATATGAAAATGCCTGGCGATGCTATACTAGCACTGGCTCTGCTCGACATGGCAAACTGAAGAATGTTCACGATCCATCCCGAATAAGATCCCGGTCATTATCTTGCGGTACCAATAGGATAAAACCACGACTGATGATGGCTCGACGTCTGCTCGCACTCTTAGTACAGGTAACCGCAACTCTGCTCATATTGCCTGGTGCAATGGCTCAGGATGGCAGGTCTATCGAAATCTCGGGCTATCAGGTCATGGTTGAGGGCGACATTGAGCCGTTCAGATTGGACGTGGCTGTCGACAGTACATCTGCCGGGCTTGCAGAACTTGTTGTCCGTCTCTCAGCCGACAACCCGGCGACGCCTCCGTCGTTCGGGGTATCGTGGTCGATGCCGTCCGTGAATATCGCAGGCCATTGGACAACGAGGGCATACTTCAACAAGACCATCAGTCCCGATTGGTATCCTTCGCGCGTAGAGTCGCAGCTGGCTCGTGACTCGCCTGTCATTTCGTTGTTCGGCTCGGACGATGCAAACCGCCTTACGTTTGCCGTCTCAGATGCCCTGAACCCTGTGACGTTGACGACGGCTATCCGGGAAGAAGATGGTCGCATCTACAACTCCGTTCGTTTCTTCGAGCAACGACAATCGGCCAGGACCGACTACGAGGTACGGATCCGGTTCGATACCAGAGAACGACGCTACGATGCGGCGCTGGCTGATGTCGCCGAATGGTGGTCGCAGATGGAGGAATATGAGCCATCGCCGGTGCCGACTGTTGCGCTGCAGCCGATGTATTCGACATGGTACTCGTACCATCAGAGCGTGGACTACAAACCGCTCATCGCCGAGGTGAAGCTGGCGGCGGAAGCAGGATTCAAAGCAATTATCATAGACGACGGATGGCAGACACTGGACAGCAAGCGCGGATATGCCTTCACCGGTGACTGGCAGCCCGACCGAATTCCGAACATGGCCGAATTTGTTGATGAGGTTCATCAATACGGGCTCGATGTGCTTCTCTGGTATGCTCTTCCGCTTGTTGGAGAAAAGTCAGCAGTCTATGAACAGTTCAAGGGTAAGTACTTGAGATATTGGGACGGTCAGGGCGCCTATGAGCTCGATCCGAGATATCCAGAGGTACGAGAGTATCTGATCGATCTGCTATCTCGTGCTGTTACAGATTGGAATGTTGACGGATTCAAACTCGATTTTCTGGGCAGATTCGTTGCAAATTCTGAAACGGATCTTACGGCTGATGATGGCCGCGATTATGCGTCGGTCAGCGACGCAACTGACCGGCTGATGACAGATATAATGGCGGCTCTCAGAACGTTGCGAAGTGATGTCATGATTGAGTTCAGGCAACCGTATATCGGGCCGCTCATGAGGAAATATGGCAATATGTTTCGAGCCGGGGATGCGCCAAACTCACTTGCAGCAAATCGTGTACGTGTTGTCGACCTGCGGCTCTTGTCTGGAAACACTGCAGTTCACTCGGACATGCTCATGTGGCATCCGGAGGAGCCGTTGGAAAAGGCCGCACTGCATGTTTTGAATATTCTGTTTTCCGTGCCCCAAATTTCCGTCCGGTTCGCCGAGATACCTGCGAGTCATAAGCAGATGCTACTGCACTACCTCGACTACTGGCGAGAAAACAGGTCCACATTGATGTCGGGCGACTTCAAAGCAATGACACCGCTTCACAACTATCCTCTTGTTGCCGGTCGCAGCGAATCAAAATCGATAACGGCGATCTTCTCGGAAATTGTGGTGGACCTCAGCGATCTGGAGGAAAGACCATCGGCAGACATCCTGAATGCCAAGTCGAGTACCCGTGTGGTAGTTGCACTACCTCCGGGAAGTCACAGATTGTCTTTTCAGGTATTTGACGCGGTGGGTAATCAGGTACAGTCGGACACATTTGAGGGCGATACGACAGCGGTCTTCAGCGTCCCGGCGTCGGGCCTCCTGAAAATACAGCGGCAATCAGACTAGGTCAGAATTCGCAGGATTAACCAGCGTGACGGGCGTGCTAGACGAGTTCGGCTTCGCTTAGCGATAATCCAGTCGATGAGCACGAGACCGGCACGTATACGTCTTGGCATTTGCGTGACCCTAGACTGACCGCGTCAGGCCGCCGTCGACTCGAATGTTCTGCCCGGTGATATATGCTGCTGCATCGCTTACGAGGAAAGTAGCCGTACGCGCGATCTCTGAAACGGTAGCGTAGCGGCCAAGCGGGATCCGGTCGCGGAACCGGTCGACCTCTGGCAAGCTGTCCACAAATCCGGGTAGCAGGTTATTCATGCGGATGTTTTGAGGCGCGTATTCGTCGGCATAGAGCTTCGTGAACGAAGCAAGTGCGCTCCGCATGACGCCTGATGTGGGGAACGGCTGCTCGGGTTCAAACGTGGCGTAGGTTGAGATATTTAGAATAGACCCACCACCGCCGCGAACCATGACTGGTGTGACGATCCGGGCCATGCGAACAACATTCAGGAAATAGACATCCATCGCCTGCTTCCAGTCTTCATCAGTAATATCGAGGATCGGTCCTTTCGGGCCGTGTCCCGCACTGTTGACTACGACGTCGATTCGCCCAAACGCAGTCAGTGTTTTCTCTACCAACCGTTCGAGGTCATCGACTGACTGGTTGGAACCGGTCACTCCAATGCCACCAAGTTCCTGTGCAAGTTTCTCGCCTCGTCCGGATGACGAGAGGATCGAGACTGTGTAGCCAGTTCCGGCCAACTCGCGTGCAATTCCTGCGCCCATGCCGCTGCCGGCTGCGGTAATTATTGCGACACGGGTTTTGTTTTCTTCTTCCATGGTTTTCAAATTCTTGAACGCAATCTAGGAAATAGTAACCGTGCCATCCGCAGTTTCTATGGTGGCGCTAATCAGGATTCTTCCTTCGCCTACGGTGAGGTTGGAGCCCAGTACGTCCAGCGCTTGAGTAGCGGTGGCCGGCGTCGGATGGAACAGCATAAGATCCCTTAGCCTTCCAGCGACCGGGCTAGTCGCTGCAGGATGTGGTGTTTCTCCCCAGTCAATCAGGAATGGCACTATTCCGTCGAATGGCAGGGCATGAGGGTCAGTCAATGTCCACTTCAGAGCAGGACCATGATCGACCTTCCTGACACCTGACTCCGTCCGGCCAATAGGTATTCCTGCAGAGACCGCGCGCGTATGAACGTTTTCAATATCTCCCGTCCGCATAGCCCATGTGACGATGTACGGCTGGTCGCGAAGGTGCTCTTCGAAAAGCCTCCCGTTCTTTGGCGTATCTGCTTCCGGATCCGGAGCGATTATCTCCAGGTATGTTGAAGGGCCGATTGAAACCAACGCATTGTGAGTACCCCAGTCAGGGTGTTTACCACCCTCGGCAGGTATAATGCCCAGCCGACTCTGGATATAGTCAGAACCCTCTTGCAGGTCCCTGGCCAGCAATACGATGTGGTCAATCTCAGACAAACTAAATATCCTTCGCGACGAGTTGAATACCATACGACCGCGGAAGATACAACTTGCTGAACCATACAAACTTGAACTCTGCTATAATGACTCTGGTGTATCGTTAAACACAATATTGCCTGTTCAAACAATCAATCGACGTTTTGCATCAGGTATGAGTATCTTCCCGAAGCCGATTCATCGTGGATCCAGCAAATTGTCTACTTACTCTGGCAAATTGTCTGAGGTCAGGCAACGCCAGTACAGGTATCACCAGACAGATTCAGATTGAAGATATTTGACGTTCATACACATCCAACTTTCGAAGCCGGGAGGACAGATTATGATGGCGTCAACGAAGTCGTCACGTATGCCTCAACACTGGGTGTCGAAGGAATGGTCGTCCTCGGAGACGTGCTGCTGTACGGACGCACTCCGAGTGTGAAAGACGTACAGGCAATCAATTCGAAGACTGCTGAACTGGCCGAATGGTTTCCAGACTACCTGCACGGATTCTGCTTTTTGAATCCATTGCTGGGAGAGTCGTTCGTTGTCGACGAAACGGAACGGTGCATCTCCCAGCTCGGTTTCAAGGGGATAAAACTTGAGATATGTAACAATGCCAGGGATGATGTGATGGGTCCCGTCATGGAGCAGGCGAGGAAGCTCAACGTACCCGTGCTTCAGCATACAGCCGACCAGACCATCATTCAGGAACGAGAGTTTCACACCGACCCTGCAGACACAGCCTGGCTGGGCCGCCAGCATCCGGATGTCGATATCATCATGGCGCACCTGACCGCGTGCGGCAAGCGGGGGGTGATGGAGATAGCAGACGTACCAAATGTTCGCCTGGACACCTCTGCGTTCCAGCCAGTTTCGGGTCTGGTCGAATTTGCGGTCATGCACCTCGGAGCCGATCGGGTAATTTATGGCTCGGACCTGCTCATCCGTGACCTGCCGACACAGATTGGCCGCGTAAAACACGCCCGAATCGACGACGCAGACAAGCAGAAGATTTTCTTTGACAACGCAGTCAGCCTGCTGTTCGACAGATGACCGACTTTGTAGATATCAATATATCCTATGGTAACTGGCCGTTTCAATCTTTTGCGCTAGACAGTTTGGAGGCGCTTACAGATCACCTGAAGACAAGTGGTATATCGCACGCATTTGCGTCGCATCTCGGGTCTGTGTTCGATCCGGATACAGAGCGTTTTAATAGAATACTCGTTCAGGACTGTTCTGCAATTTCGAACTGCTTTCCTGTTCCGACCGTCAATCCAGCAGTACGCGGTTGGCTCAAACAGATCGAGGGCTTGAACGAGATTGCAAACATTAGAGCGGTGAAAGTCTATCCGTCATACCACAATGTAAATCTCTCCTCGAAAGAAATGGAAGAGGTTGCCCGGTATGTGTCGGAGTCAAATCTGCAGCTGATGATTGTCGTTCGCCTGGAAGATGCCCGGACGCGTTATCACGGACTTAGCGTGACAGGAGTACCAACTACGGCGATGATCGAGTTTTGCAAGACGCACGCGTCGATCAATCCTGTTTTTCTGAACGCGTATCTACCAGAGATACGAGAGATTAGCAGCAGCGTATCAAACGTATATTTTGACACCTCCTTCGCAGACTGGTTCTTTGTTATGGAAACGCTGAGGGATTCGGTTGGCCTTTCCAGAATCCTGTTCGGTTCGCATTCACCTTTCTTGACTACGGGCGCATCATTGGACAAGGTGAGGCTTGCAAGGTTATCCGAATCGGAAAAGACAATTGTTCTTCGTCAGAATGCGAGTGAACTGTTCGGTTTGTGATAGTTATTAAAAGATCTTGCCGAGCTTATCCGTATTCCGGACCAGCGATCGCATAGTACCCGTCCGGGTCGGCAACTCCCTTGACATCCCCAAGGTGCATC
>JABDKO010000001.1 GCA_013002165.1 Rhodothermales bacterium
GGAAATGCGGACGTCGACTATGTCCGCCAGTTGCCGCCCCACAAAGCTTTCCATATCATTCGCGACCCCCGTGATATCGTGATTTCAGCTTACTATTCGCATCGCTATTCTCACGCAACGGATGGCTGGCCTGAACTCACTCAATATCGAGAGCTGCTGAAATCGATGACCGAAGAGGAAGGGCTGCTTGAAGAAATCCGGTTCCGGTCGAGATCATTCAAGCACCTGGAGTCCTGGGATTTTGACAATCCGGACATTCATGAAATCCGATTCGAAGAATTCGTGAAGGCCGATGCCAAAACGCTCATTGGCGCCTTCGACTTCCTGGGGCTCTTGGACAATAGCGACTACAACTTTGGCAAGCGGACTAAGGGCATCTACCGCGAATTTGCGGCATTTCTGCGAGCCAATACACCCGTTTCAATTCCTCGCTCTCTCCTGGGCGATACGATGTCTGTGCCCGATTTCTTTGCCATCACGTGGCGAAATCGGTTTGCAGCCAAATCCCGTGGCCGCAAGGAGGACACGGCGAATGTTCGCAGCCATTATCGCAAAGGGCAAAGTGGCGAATGGTCAGACGTGTTCACGAGCGAGCATAAAGACCTTTTCAAATCTCTTTATCCGGGTCTTGTTCCGAGGCTGGGTTACGAAGATGACGATAACTGGTAAGCAGCTCCAAACGGTGATCGCCGGCCCTGTCACTAATTGTGTTTCTGTCATTGCGCGGCTGCATTAGAGACTATGTCAATGGGTGCGAACACTGGTCGTGTTGGACGGCTTCGGAAGCGCATTCGCTCCACGGCTGCTGACTTTCGATCTCGCCTGTACGCAGATCGATCGGATTCCAGACGAACGGTATTCTTACTAAGTTCAGGACGCTCGGGATCAACCTGGTTATCGGCACTATTGCAGTCTATTCCGGCTACTCGCACAATTTTCGAACCATTCCATCCGGTTCACGGATATTCGACACTTGCGCCATATCGGTATCGTTATATATCTGAACAGGACGATAACCATGAGCTGGATGTTGCACTGAGCCGTATCCTGGACGGGACACTTCGCTCATCCTGGTCTGATCAGTTCAATCCCGTTCTACCTTTCAGGTTCAAACGCAGATTGGTCAAAGAAGTGCGGGCAAATCTGCTGGCACCCTGGTTGACGCGCAAATGGCCAGACGCAAAATTTATTTTCCTTGTTCGTCACCCGATACCTGTCGCGTTTTCGCAGCTAAAGGGTGGGTGGCAGTTGTCGTCCAGGCGATTGCGCGATCAGGAACAATTGATGGATGAATCGGGACTCAATGCCTTGTCGAAGTTTGGGTGGCCGGAATCAGGCTTCAAAAGTCTGGTCCTGTTCTGGGCCATCGAGAACTCAGTCGCGTTGCAGTCTGCCCGCAACGTCGGTGCTGAGATCGTTCGGTACGAAGATTTGGTACTGCAGCCCGAACAAACGCTGCGGAAGATTGAAAAATATATAGAGACTGACTTTCCCAAAACTGTCGGGAAACGGTTCGATAAGTCGTCGTGGTCGAGTCGCCGCACGGTAGGCGACCTGTCACCCACCGAAAAAGTCAATCGTTGGCGCCGAGATGCCAGCGATGCACAATTGGCTTTCGTCGCAGATGTGCTAAGTACTTGCGAACTGGATTTGATGTATAGCGCGGGTTCGATGACGCGTTAAGACTGAGGATCAGGCGAGACCGTATTTAGCCAGGTGCTGTGACAGCGACTCATTGAGGTAGTCCTGCTGCTCTTTCGTCAGTTGCTGCTGCCACTTCATGTCATTGTCAGTAAGCGGAAACTTCTGAATGTTGTGTTGAAACTCTGCGCTGAAATCCAGACCCGAAAATTCGCAGACTTCACGCATAATGTCTACAGCATTCGACACGAAATCTGAGTATGTCACCGTCATCAATGGCAGTTCGGGGTTCTGCTCGATCTCGACGTCCTGCAGATCATGCATGGTTTTCCAGGAAATCGCTGCCAGCGATTCCTTTGATTTTCCGTTTCTTTCGTACTCGTCCGAATAGTCCTGGCTCATATCATCCCACCACCAAGACTCCATCGACCCGTCCCACCAATCTACGTTAAGCAAGGAATTCACCACGGCACGTCCGTCTCTGATAATTCGAATGTACCGTGCAGTCGAGTCAACTCTTGACAGGAAATGAAGCCTGGCAAAACCTGTGTGCTTGTGGACCAGCCGACTCCTACCCTGCCAAAACAGCATCCTGGACAGGTAGTCCTGATATCGATCGACAGCGTCGACGTCGATGTTGTCCTGGTCAATGATCTTCGCAACCTGGAAATGTCCTGCGGTAATTGTCCTGGGC
>JABDKO010000020.1 GCA_013002165.1 Rhodothermales bacterium
GGATCAGGGATCAGGGATCAGGGATCTTAAATTATTCTGCTGTACAATCAACAACCAGCAACCAGCAACCAACAACCAACAACCAGCAATCCATGTCTGGACTTGACCGCCTCAACAACTTCGACGCCGGAGAGGCTCTCGAATATCTACAACATTGTTGCGGTAGTATTTCCTGGGCTCATCAAATGGTTATGTCGAGACCGTTTGTGGACAGGGAGAGTTTGCTCGGACTGTCTGATCGTTTGTGGGAGGATCTTCCATTCGAAGATCGCCTTGACGCGTTCGACACAAATCCGCGACTGGGCAACTTGTCGTACGAGGACACATCACTTGCCGGTACCTGGATGCGGGAGGAGCGCACCACAATCGAAGCAATGCCGGAAGAAGTCCTCGATGACCTGAAATCACGACAGCTCCAGTACGAAAATAAATTCGGGTTCACCTTCGTAGCCGACGCAAGAAATAAATCTACTGTCGAGATAAACCACGAACTCGACCGTCGAATGCTGAACGATGTAGAAACGGAAGTTGCCATCGCCTCGGAACAGCAGCGAAAGCTGATCTGGCGCCGACTAGAAAGCTTGCTGTTGCTCCTTGCAGCGTCCAAACATTAAGCATCCCCCGAATACCCCAGTTCCCAATTCCCCAGTTCCGAATTCCCCAATTCCCCAATTCCCAATTCCCAATTCCCAACCCCCAGTTCCGAATTCCCGGCTTACAACTCACGACCCAATTCATCAACCGTGCACTATCCACATCGGTTAACAACTTGTTAACAACGACAATTTCACACGCACCCAACTTGATACTGTCGGATTGACGTTTCGAGGACCGCTTGCGGCAGCACAGCCTGCACTACAGCAAATGGGTATTGTTTGTTGAAAACCATAGCGTTGCGCAAATGGGATAACATCTGACACCAGTTTAATCGGTCGTAGCCTCGGCAAAAATGCGATTAATTGACACGGTAATAATCTCGTAACATGGATTCTCGAACGTGGATAGCGTGTTGATAACTGTTAAAAAGTCGGTGTGCTACGGGGGAAAAGTAGACGTAATTCTTCTTGCTATTCCAGCGGTTTTCGGGCTAGAATGGGGTACTCGATTTTCGCCCTCAGCCACCGCAAGGTGAAGCCCAACACTTCTTCAGAATCACATTCAAATGCTGCCCACTGCCGATCTAATCTGGGAAAACTGCCGCTCTGTACTTTCTGAAAAACTCGCTCCCCAAATCTTCAAGGCATGGTTTGAGCCGGTAAAAGCTGCCTCGATTGAAACAGTTTCAGATATGCCAGTACTGACGTTGTCGGTTCCCAGCCGCTTTTTCTACGAGTGGCTGGAGAAACGCTATAGCGATCTCCTGAGTGAGACCGTCGACAAAGTCGTTGGTGTCCAGACGACCATTTCGTTCAAAATCGATGAGACAGCCTACGTCGAAGAGGAACGTACCGATACAGTTCCAAGCCGTCCCTATGCCGAATATCAGGGAGTTGCGCGAGCAGGAATGGCACCGGCAAGCCATATGCCTCACCGCGGAATGCGCAGTCCGGGCAAGTACTCGTCGCCTCCCACCAACAGGCGGCCTGATCCGAAACACCGCAGTAATCTGAACGAGTCCTACACCTTCGATACGTACATCGAGGGTGACTGCAATCGCCTCGCTAGAAGTGCAGCTGTCGCCATCTCAGAGAATCCGACAGCATCCACCTTTAATCCATTTCTAATCTATGGAGGCGTAGGCCTGGGCAAAACCCACCTTGCCCAGGCAATCGGTAACTATGCGCTCACGAACGGTTGGCAGGGTAAAGTTCTGTATGAGTCGAGCGAGCGATTCACCACTCAATTTGTTCAGGCAATTCAGCAGAACCGGATAGGCAACTTTACTCAGTACTATCGCACCATCGATCTTCTGATTCTGGATGACATCCAGTTCTTTGGTGGCAAAGAGAAGACACAGGAAGAATTCTTTCACATTTTCAACGCCCTGCACCAGTCGGGGAAACAAATAGTTCTATCTGCAGACAGACCGCCTCGCGATATCGACGGTATCGAAGAACGACTGTTGTCGAGGTTTCAATGGGGCCTGACGGCAGATGTCCAGCCTCCTGATCTCGAAACACGCATTGCCATCCTGCAGGAGAAAGCCGAGCTCAATAACCTGCAGGTGGACCATGAAGTCCTCGACTATATCGCCCGAAGCGTGAAAACCAACGTGCGAAAACTTGAAGGCGCCCTTGTTCGGTTGATCGCTCATTCGAACCTCCAGAACCGGAGCATAGACCTCAGCCTGACCAAGGAAATTCTGATTGACCTCGTCGACCACAAACCTGCCCCGTTGGATATCGAAGAGATCAAACGAATCGTCGCCAGCTACTATCGAATCGACGTCGACCTGCTGTCTGCAAAAACCCGCCGCCGCGAAATTGTGCAGGCTCGCCAGATTGCGATGTACGCGTGCAAACAGTTTACCCAGCAGTCTCTCAAAACGATCGGCCTCCGGTTTGGTGGACGTGACCACTCCACTGTAATTCACGCGTGCAAGTGTGTCGAGGATCGCGTATCTGTCGAACCCGGATTCAAAGACGAACTCGACCACGTGTTGTCCTCCGTCTCCAACGGAAGGGTTGCCGCCTAGCCCGACAATCCAGTGATCACAACACTCAAGGGCACCCTTGTCGAAAAGAAGCCAACGGAGATCGTGGTAGCGGTCGGCGGCGTCGGCTTTCAGCTACTCATTACGACATCCACATTCGAAACGCTGCCGGACGTAGCGTCTCCGATCTCTTTATACACTCACCTGCACGTTCGCGAGGAGTCGCTTACCCTGTTCGCGTTCTCATCGGAAGACGAGCGGTCGGTGTTTCGCATTCTCATCAGCGTATCCGGTGTAGGGCCCAAACTTGCTTTGGCAGCACTTTCGTCGATGTCGCCAAACGAATTACGTGGCCACGTTGTGTCCCGCAACCTTGGCATACTTACTAAAATTCCGGGCGTCGGAAAGAAAACCGCTGAACGCCTGGTTGTCGAATTGAGAGACAAACTGGAGCCCGTCGAACTCAGCCAATCGGGTGACACGACCAGGGGGTCGTCCACAGTGAGAATGGATGCAGTGTCAGCACTTCAGGCACTGGGCCTTTCACGATCTGTAGCTGAGAAAAACGTAGATAAGGTTCTTTCACGATCTGACGGGTCGCTGTCAATTGAACAGGTCATCCGACACGCCCTGAGAGACTAACTCAGTGTGCTTGTCGCTATAGTGGATGCATAACTTCGGGACCCGACCTTACGCTCAACAGGTTGTCCGACATCTCGTCCCGAATCGACTTCGCAGGCAACTTTCCGGGAATAATGATCCGGTCAGACTAAGGGGATGGCCCATTTAGGATATTTAATAATAACCGCTTACATTCTCGAATCGACGTTATCGATCCGCATCGGTAAGATTGCTGGAGCTCCCATCGCGACCGAGATTAATGCCAAAGATTATCCTCTTCTGTTTGCTGGCAACAGCATCGACTGCTTCCTCGCAGGTCACAGGAGATTTTCGATCTGCCGGCAGTGACAGCTGGGAACTCTCCAGCACCTGGGAAACCTACAACGGTGTCGCCTGGATACCCGCCATTCTCCCACCAGAGCTGAATGACGAAACGATTACGATTCGGGATGGCCACGACGTAACAGTAACGACAACCATGGACATTGACCAGGTTGTCATCGAGTCTTCCGCGACGCTCATTATTGCAAATAGTAAGACCTTGCGGATTCAGGATGGCGCTGGAGACGACTTCGTCGTTTTCGGCACGGTCCAGACGATCGGCGACATCGAACTTGAGGTCACCTCATCAGCGCACTTCCAGTCCGGTTCGGTGCTTGATAATGACGGCAAATTTCAGATAGTCGATTTTGCGACTGTGGTATTTGACGGAACTGCTCTGCTCGATAATTCAGACACCTTCAAAATCGACAATGACGGGCAAGCGACATTCAACAGCGGCACAACCGTTTTGAACATCGGCTCATTCAATCCGAAGGGAAACTCGTTTGTCACTTTTAACGACGCCTCCGTAACAAACGAAGACGAATTTAAGGTCGAGGGGAATTCAACTATAACCTTCAATACTGGCTCTGTCTACGAGCACGCGATCAATGGCGGCAAGATTGGCAAAACAGGCTCTATGACGTGGAATACAGGCTCGACGTGCGTCATAACGGGTACAATTGACAAAATCCCGGACGACTTCGATCAGGTCTTCGCAAACCTTGTCTGGAATTCTCCTGGCCAGACCACAGATATTAACTTCGATCATCTGATTGTTCAGATAACAGGTTCGTTTACGCTTGCATCAACGGGCACTGGATTCGTTTCGTGGCTCAAGAAAGACACCGACCCGATGGTTGTCGATGGTGACTTCAACGTATCTGGCGGCGTATTCGTCGCTGTGGACGGCGACACGAATCCTGTAATAAGCGTCGGCGGTAATCTTAACATCTCAGGCGGCCTGTTTGACTTTTCCACCGGGGATGGCAGGCCGGAACTACACATCGCCGGTGACATGATTCAGACGGGTGGTACAATTACGGAGACTGGAACTGGCGGCGGACTGATCGTTTTCGATGGTTCGGCTACGCAAACCGTACATCACGGCGCAACGATCTCCAACGAGATCGTGAGTCACGTGGACAATGCCTCGGGCGTTGAGTTGACGTCCGACTGGTCACCACCGGACAGCACTGTTTTGGTGAATGGTAACATGGTGACGTCTTCAAACAAGATGGTTATCGGAGCTGCGACGACATTGCTTACCCCGGGTGGATATATTGATGGCGCGCTCCAGAAAACGTTTCCTGATACCGGTTCCAAGACGTATGAAGTAGGGTCGTCGAGTGGCTACTCACCTGTAGATGTTGTCGTAACGGCTGGTTCTGGCGAAGTAACCGTTCGCGCAACCGGTGCTTCGCTGCCAGAGGCTGCAAATGAAGACGAAACACTTAATCGACACTGGAGCATTTCTGCGGCGGGTGTTACGCAGGCAGATCTTGTTCTTCACTACCTGGAGACCGATTTCCCCACCGGACTGAAGGAGGACGGGGTTGAGCTGACCCAATATGACGGGGAGAGCTTCTCCTTCCCGTTCAGCGTTATCGATACCGTTGCCAATACGGTTTCGATTGATGGCGTCGTACCAGCCGGGGATTGGACGCTGGTCAAGCTTGTTTACTTGCCAGTTGAAATCACAGCGCTTGCGACTGTCGTCGATGGCAGGAACGTGACGGTGACCTGGGAGACCGGCGAGAATTCAGACTCGTTCACATACGAACTTGAACTCGCTCAGAACGATGGACCGTTCGTTAGCGTAGCATTTTTGAATCCGTCCACAGTGAATCAAGAAAATGGTCGTTTTGATTACATGCTGGCGGACCTTGAGTCCGGTCATCACAGACTTCGGTTGAGTAAGATTGATGCGAATGGACGAAACATTGCCTTCGCAATTACTGAATTTTACGTATCGCTGGAGCCTGGTCTGTTGGTTGAAGCGGCTTATCCGAATCCATTCGGGACGTCCACGACGGTGCGCGTTGGAGTTTCTGAAAGTGCACCAGTCCGAGTCGAATTACTCAACAGCGTTGGACAGCTAATTGATGTGCTTCACGACAGTACCGTACCCGCCAATCAGATGATACCGCTAAAGATTGATGCCGATAGACTTCCGAGCGGAATCTACTACGTTCGCGCAACGGCACGCGAGTGGCAGAAAACGACCCGCATCATAGTGTTGCATTAACCGCCTGCCCTGAACGTGCACTCACTATGTAACTGAGTCAAGAGACCTCGCAGCGCACCCTATTCTATCAGCCCCAGCCTTCGGCCTACTTCTGCTATCTCCTTGCGCTGCTCCTCCGTCAGGTCCTTTGGTACCTCGACCTGAATTTCAACCAGAAGGTCACCCTTTCCCTTTCCGGTGTCAACACCCTGCTCCCGCAACCTCAACTTTTCGCCAGGTTGAATTCCCGGCGGTATCGTCAGCTTGATTTGTTTGCCATATGCATTCTCAATATTACGCTTCGACCCGGTTATCGCATCAAATACTCCGATCTTCTCCACGACATGGAGATTATCGCCGCGGCGTTTAAACCGTGTGTGCGGTCGAACCTGAAACGTAACATACAAGTCTCCGCGACCACCGGAGCCTTGCTCACCACGATCCCGGATTCGAATTTTTAGTCCGGGGGAGACACCTTTCGGCACGTCTATACGCACTCGTTCTCCGGAAGGAAGCACAACCTCTGTTTTCCCTCCCTCGAGCGCCTGCTGGAAACCAAGGTCAACAGTCGTTTCAAGGTCGCGGCCACGGGACGGCCTTGCCGACTGCTGATTCGCTGCACCGCCAAACATCCGCTCAAACACATCTCCAAATCCCGCAGGATCGGTACGACGGTTTCCAGATGATTCAAAACGCACGTACGTCCCATCGGGGGAGCGATAAAATCTGCCGCCTGCCGGCGTATCTACGCCGTCGTCAAAACCAAAGGGGTTTTTCCTGCGCAGGTCATACTCTTTTCGCTTCTCCGGGCTGCTAAGAGTATCATTTGCCTCCTGAATCTCCTTGAATCGCTCCTCGGCTTTCTTGTCACCCTGATTCTTGTCCGGATGATGCTTTCGCGCCAGCTTGCGATACGCCTTCTTGATCTCGTCCTGAGTTGCCTTTTCGCCGACGCCCAGGACTTTATAGTAGTCTTTTACTTCGGGCATGGTTTATCTCTCCAGAACATAGTTCAATGACGATCCACTATGACAAAACGGTAGTGCGATCTGCCAATCCTTCGTATTTAGCGTCGTATTGCTCTTCAAATAGCTAACATTTTGTTTGCTGTATACTTGCACACAGATCGTGCCACCTCTTCCCCGTAAACATGGCAAGCGGGAATACTGATGCACCTCCGATCGATTCGACCAGTGTTTGTCTAATCCGGTTCCTCGTAACAATCGGCGAGAACGCCGTCCATTAGTTCCTTAAGCTGCAGCATCTGATCCATCCCGAATCGCCGGCCGGCCCTTCCGACTATATACACGATAACGGCGGCTGCAATCGCAATCGGCCCGGCCCAGAGGGCACTCACGGATTCACCGATCGACAGCATCGACAATCCGAAGATTACTCCCATACATCCCAAGAATCCAATCCCTACATACAGGGCGACAAAGACGGACCAGACAGATGGTCGTGGGCCGTAAATGCCATGCAGTTCAGCGTATCCGTCCTGGTTTGCCTCGGCCGACAGATGCAGCTGCGGAGACCAGAATCGTACTTCTGAGAGAGGCGTGCTCAGCACACAGGTATTTGAATACACAGCCACCCGGATGTCGCTTTCCTTGCATAGCGGTGAATCACGAAACCTGTCAAAGACATCGCTCACAGCACATGTGAGACGCTTCGTAAATCGCGGGCGTAAGTGAATGTCAGCCATGTCCAGAATATACCGACATAAATTTCGTATTTACTATCGTTCGAACCCGAACTGCAATCGTTAATTTCTGGGTCCTGTGAACATCCCTCTACCCCATATCACTCCACTGAAGCAACCGCATACCCGATCAGCATGACCTCTTCGGAGATTACCAAAATTCTTATCGTCAACCGTGGTGAAATTGCTCTGCGAGTGATTCGCACGTGTCGCGACCTCGGTATCAGAACGGTAGCCGTTTATTCCGATCCCGACAGGACGGCGCCGCACGTTCTCATGGCGGATGAAGCATACCGCATCGGACCGGCGCCGTCCTCAGAGTCGTATCTGAAAACAGATCGGATCCTTGACGTGGCCAGGCGATCGGGTGCAGACGCAGTACACCCCGGGTACGGTTTCCTCTCAGAGAATGCGGGTTTTGCTGAAGCGTGCGGGAAGGCTGGAATAGTGTTTATCGGGCCTCGCCCGTCGGCAATACGCTCCATGGGAGACAAGACTGCAGCTCGTGCCTTAATGGAAAAAGCCGGTGTCCCGATGGCACCCGGCACAACGGATGCTGTCGCTGACGCTGCTGAAGGACAGGCCGTTGCCGAGGATATCGGGTTTCCGGTACTGATCAAGGCTGCTGCTGGCGGGGGCGGCAAGGGTATGCGCATCGTCTCGGTCGGATCGGAGTTTGCCGGTGCCATGTCCACGGCTCAATCGGAAGCCAGATCAGCATTTGGCGATGACCGTGTTTTCATCGAGAAGTATATCAAGAGCCCGAGACATATCGAGTTCCAGGTACTGGCAGACAACCACGGCAACACCATACATCTTTTCGAGAGGGAATGCTCGATACAACGACGCCACCAGAAAGTAATCGAGGAGGCTCCGTCGAGCCTGCTTTCGCCTGAACTTCGCGCTACCATGGGCGAAGCTGCCGTCGCGGCAGCAAGAACTGTCGACTACACGGGAGTCGGTACTGTCGAATTTCTCGTCGACGAGGACATGAACTTCTATTTCATGGAGATGAACACTCGATTGCAGGTAGAACACCCTGTTACCGAGATGATTACGGGCCTGGACCTGGTCGAGCAACAGATTCGCGTCGCGGAAGGACACGCACTATCGCTCTCTCAGAATGACGTGCAAATGAATGGACACTCTATCGAGTGTCGCGTGTACGCGGAAGATCCATCCTCCAATTTTCTACCCGCACCCGGAAAGCTCGCAAGACACAGCCCGCCGATGGGGCCCGGTGTTCGTGTAGATGCCGGAGTAGAAGAAGGCGGCGAAGTGATGATGCATTACGACCCGATGATTTCAAAGGTAGTCACATGGGGCGAAACAAGAACCCGGGCGATTGCCCGGATGATACGTGCATTGAGGGAATATGAGATTGCCGGAGTCACAACCACAATTCCGTTCTGCTCATTCGTCATGCACCACCCCGCCTTCGTAGGTGGTAACTTTTCGACTCATTTCGTGGATGAGCATTTCAGCCCCGAAATGATCGCGCCATCATCGGAAGACGATCTTGTCAGAGCGCTGGCAGCGGTCAAATCGGTAGATGACGAAAGCGTACCTGAAGCGAATGTTGGAGTACCTGATTCGGGATCTTCGAATGGCGAATGGAAATCGCGAACTCAGCGCCGCTGACTAATACCACGTGTCCTCTATCTTCATTCCCGACTCCTCCAGACGGGCCGCCACCAATCGGACTGCTTCTGCTATGCCTGTCGTTAATATCGGCGACCCGAATCGTATTAGGCCAACGTGGTACCCGTCCCTGTGCGGCCGCACCTCGATCAGAATATCCTGACGCAGCCCCTCCTCCTGCACCATCACAATAAAGATGTAGCCGTCGGGTGCGCTCTTCTTCAGAATGTCCAGAACAACTATTTCAGCGTTCCCGACCCGTACTATACTCTTCTCTTCGGCGGTCAACTCCGGGAGTGTCCCGGTAAGAAAAGCATGATGCATGTCTCCCCCTGGTAGTTCAGATTCGCGCGGCTCTGGGCCGTCTCTAAGTTGAAACTCTACGTAATTGATCGAGCGATTTGCAGCAAGCCACTTGCTCGCGTAGCGCGTGTGCAGACACGCTTCCGGCGGATCAAGTATGGTCTCGTCAAACAGTTCGCTTGCCTGCGCCTGGACCCTCGCGAATTCAAAATAGTCTTTATCATCAGTCGCCAGACACACCCTGCCATCGTTCATCAGACGGGACGATACGAGTTTAAAGAACTCGCTCGATAAGAGTCGCCTGGACTCATGGCGTCGCCGAGGCCAGGGGTCCGGGAAGTTAACAGCCACTTGTGCGACTGAAGCAGGGGGAACAACGTATCGCACAAGAAACTCGCCATCACATTGTAGCAAGCGTACATTCGTTAAACCGCTCCGACGGATCCGCTTGTATGCACGGTTGAGCGACGACAGCGAGACCTCGGCCCCTACGCAATTGGTGTCTGCCGCATTCTGGGCATGGTGTTCAATGAACGACCCGTTTCCAAAACCGATCTCAACAAACATCGGGGTACTCCTGCCATACTCCGCTTCCTGATCGAGCGGAATGCTGATCTCACCAAGTCTTCTGAACATGAGTGGCCGGCTTTACTATTCCGCTGCTTCAGCTTCTGGCTTGCGGGCTCCGAGTTCGCGATCGAGCATGAACAGTCCCGGACCGGAATCACCCACCAGAGTCAGTGCATCGATGGCATTGCGAGCGTTTTCTTCTTCCTCTACCTGCTCGTCTATGAACCACTGCAAGAGTGTTTGGAGCGGATAATCGCCCTCGGCGACAGCGAGCTGGTACAGCTTGTTGATCTTGGCAGTAATTTTCTGCTCGTGTGAAAGCACAAGCTCGAAGCATTCCAGTGCGGTGCTGAAGTCTGCATCCGGAGCATTCAGTTGAAGCAGATCTACGCGAGCGTCACGCTGCAGCATGAACTCGTAGAATTTCATGGCATGAGCGATCTCCTCTTCCCACTGTAGTTTGAGCCAGGCAGCCATGCCCGGTAGTCTCATCTCGTCCATACGGGCTGACATCGCGAGATACGCGTATGCTGACTGGAATTCTGCCCGGATTTGATCGTTGATAGCTTTTTGGACTTCCTGCTTCATAACTTTATATCAGATAGACTGTAGTAATATTGAAAGCTGACGATCGTACGAATTCAATCACCCCCCTGTTCTTATCACATGAAGGATTCATTAAACAATTTCATCGGCAAGCACACTCTATTGCCCGCCGTGCTGATCCTCGTAACACTGGTTGCGACCGCATGTAGCCGCCAGGCAGCGGAAGGGCCGACTGGCGAACGATCAGAGATTCTGTTTCCCATTGTTGACGGCGGGCAGTGGGGATTCATAAATGGTGACGGACACCTTGCGATTGCTCCGGGCTTTGATCGTGCCTGGGACTTTTCCGAGGGAAGAGCGCTGGTGCGCGTCGGAAACCGGTACGGGTTCATAGACACAGAAGGTGAAGTCGTTATCCCGGCTGTCTATGCTGATGCCTGGCATTTCACAGAGGGCCTCGCACCGGTTCAGGTAGACTCATTGTGGGGATACATCGACATGGATGGAAATATTGCTGTCGACCCCACGTATGCCACGGGGGCCCAGAGTATAGAGTGGACCACCTACGACTCCGATGCGCCCGGCAGAGTACAGATCGGGGGACAGTTCGGGTATCGGGATACCGACGGTAATGTCGTTATAGATGCACAGTACGATCAGGCCTGGCTGTTCAGTGAAGGGTTCGCCCGCGTGAAAGTTGGTGGGAAATGGGGATTCATCGATAAAACAGGCCGACAGGTTGTTTCGCCTACATACGACCAGGCATGGGACTTTCGGAATGGACTCGCACGCGTCGAGGTGAATGACAGCCTTGGATATATTGATACGTCGGGGAATTTCCTGTGGCCTCCCACCCGATGAACCAGTACTAAAACGGCGGGTACAACCGTTATATCGATTCAACACAACGCGTTCTGTCTATCGACCACAGCTACGGATTAAAACAAGTTTCCCCGACTCAAAACGTACTGGAAAAACCGTATGCCGAACCCCCGTATTCTCTGGGCCGATGACGAAATTGACCTTCTCCAACCCCACGTCCTTTTTCTGGAATCGAAGGGGTACGACGTAACCAGTGTATCGAACGGGTCAGACGCCATTGATCAGGTTCGCACTGAGCGTTTTGAAGTTGTTCTTCTCGACGAACAGATGCCGGGTATGGGTGGGCTCGAGACTCTCGCTGAAATCAATCGGCTGAATCCTGAAATGCCCGTCGTGATGATCACGAAATCCGAAGAAGAGAGAATTATGGAAGAGGCTCTCGGGTACCGGATTAGCGATTATCTTACCAAGCCCGTCAACCCGAGTCAGGTTCTTCTGACATGTAAACGAATACTGGATCGTTCCAGACTGCGAAACGAGAAGGTTTCACAGTCCTACCTGCAATCGTTCGCAGAAATATCCAGCACGCTGGGTGGAACGCTCGACCACGAGGACTGGATTAAATTGTATCTGGAGCTGGTTCGATATGATGTTGAGCTGGAGGGAGATGACGGTGTTCGTCAGATTCTTCAAGATCAATTCCGTGAAGCCAATCGCGCCTTCGGCAAGTACATCGAGGACAACTATCCGCACTGGATCAAGAATATCGATGCCTCACCGAACGGGAGTCGTCCAATCCTTTCAAACGAGGTTGTCGCGACGCATGTATTGCCAGAGCTGAACAAAGGGAAACCTGTTATTTTCTTTGTGATCGACTGCATGCGATATGACCAGTGGCTGGCTTTTGAATCAGTGCTGTACCCGCTGTTTGATATTGAGCAGCACTTTCATTTTTCTCTGCTTCCAACGTCGACACCTTACTCACGGAATGCGATTTTTAGTGGACTTCTCCCCGCAGAGCTTGCGAGAAAGTATCCACGCATCTGGCAGGAGGGCGAGGAGGACGAGCATTCTCGCAATCGTAATGAAGAGGAGTTCCTGCAGGCGCTTCTCGAAAGGCACCGCGTTTCCGCTCGACTGCGCTACGAAAAAATAATCGCCACCAGCGATGGAAGAGAGTTCGCGCAGCATGTCAACGAGCTAACGAGCAATGACCTCAGCGCCATTGTCATCAATTTTGTTGACATACTCGCACACTCGCGTTCCGATTCTGCTGTCCTGAAAGAGTTGGCTCCGGACGAACGCGCATACCGGGCGCTGACAAAAACGTGGTTTGAGCACTCGTGGTTGCTGCAGGCATTTCAGGACCTCGCCAAAACCGACTGCACCATCGTCATTACCAGTGACCATGGAGCTGTTCGCAGTTTGCGAGCCACGAAAGTTATCGGCGACCGCCAGACCTCGACTGCACTCCGGTACAAATATGGCCGCAATCTCAAGTGTGACTCGAAGCATGCCATTTTCATCAAGGATCCGGAGAAATATGGTCTTCCAAGTGCCGGGATGAATCAGAATTACATGGTCGCCAAAGAGGATTACTACTTTGTGTATCCGACGAACTACAATCAGTACCTCAACAAGTACCGCGATACTATGCAGCATGGTGGAGCATCGTTAGAGGAGATGATATTACCCGTCCTCGTTTTGAATCCTAAAGGTTAGAATCGACCTGAATAGCGCGTTGGAAGAATACTTCCCATTCAGTACCTCATCAGTCGCTGAGACAGTTGCGTTTGGTCGGCGACTTGGAGAGCATCTTCACCCGGGTGACGTAGTCGCGCTTCATGGCGACCTTGGAACAGGAAAAACGCATCTGGTCAAAGGGGTTGCCGCAACCGCTGGTGTGGAAATCGATTCAGTGTCGAGCCCGACGTTTTCAATTGTTAATGAGTACCCGGGCACGTCGCACATTGTCCATTTTGACCTTTATCGCATCAAGACGAATCGTGAACTGGTCGAACTTGGCTTCGAAGAATATCTTGACCGGGATGCAATCATAATCCTGGAGTGGCCAGAGATGGCCCATCTTTTCTTGCCTGACAATGCAATTCATATCCGCATTGAACATACCGGTGGAGATACACGCATTTTCCGCCTGGCTGATTCGTAGGTGTCATCAATGAGCGAGAGCGAGAACTACCTCACGACGTTACCCCGTTTCAGTGAGCTCGGCGCCGGCGCAATCAAGCCCGGTCTTGATCGGGTTACAAGTCTGCTTGAAGCACTTGGCAATCCTCACGATAGCCTTACGATAATCCACGTCGGAGGTACGAATGGAAAGGGTACTACCTCGTCCCTGATAAGCTCGATACTCACAGCATCAGGCTACTCGGTCGGGCTCTTCACATCTCCACACATTTCGTCCGTTCGAGAACGATTTCGCATTAATGGTAAACCGATCGAACACGATGCCCTCGACAGGCTCGTAGAAGAGCTGACGCCAGTATTTGACCGGGAAGAGCCTTCGTTCTTCGAGGCTGTCACTGTTGCGGCCGCTCTTTACTTCGCGCGAGCAAAAGTAGATGCAGCAGTTGTTGAAGTGGGCCTGGGCGGCAGGCTGGACGCGACCAACGTCGTCTCACCGATTGCAACGGTGATCACGCAGGTTGACATGGACCACATGGATATACTCGGCGACACGCTGGAGGAAATCGCGCAGGAGAAGGCGGGCATTATCAAGCAGGGTGTGCCCGTTGTTACAGGCGCTACTGACACTGCGCTTGCCGTTATTAAATCAGCTGCCAAGCGGGTTGGGAGCCCGGTTCATTCCATCGATACGGAAGTAACTATTTCAAACATCCGGGAGACAATTGGTGGAGCCCGGTTTGATTTGCACACGCCCGCGGAAGACTATACGCAGTTGGCATTACCGCTGGCTGGAAGCCATCAACTTTCCAATGCATCCCTTGCTGTAAGGTGTGTCGAGTTGATTTCAGATTCGTTCAATGTGTCAAAGAGCAGTATTACCAAAGGCCTCAGCGAAGTGCGAGAATATAGCGGTCTGTCTTCACGGATAGATCTCGTCAGACGCAAGCCACTTGTGATTCTAGATGTCTCTCACAACACTTCAGGTATTGGCGCGGCGTTGGAACACATTACCCGACATCTTCCCGACAAGAGAATCTCCGTCGCTATGTCGATAATGAAAGACAAAGACGTTGATGGAGTGATGCAGGCAGTTGCGCAATACGATGTTCAATTGCTGTTCGTCCGACTCGCTCAAGTGCGCGCCGCCACGCCCGAGTACCTTTCAGATGTGGCACGGCGGTACGGTAAAGAGTCAGCCATTATTGAATCTCTCGACGGCTTTGTGCGCAAATACGTTGCGGATGCCAGTGATGACGAAGTCCTCGTCCTGCTGGGTTCACATCTGCTCATCGAGCAGGCGCGCCACATTCTAAACTGACGCGGTGTCTATTTCCCGCTTTACATCTTCGCCGGGTGGTCGATTTCAAATGATGGAAGGATCCAATTTACGGTATGAGGGCCCTGATCGCCGTTTGAAGAAATGGGCGACTACCCGAAACCGAGGTTGATATTAGCCGTTAATGTCCTATCTTGGGCATGCTGTTTCACCGCAGGCAGTATTGTTTTAACGTAACTTAGGTCCTGGTGCCTTTTGTGTAGCCTGTCTACACTCTTCTCTCGGCACCCATTATTTCCTGGTTTTACCCGTCTGAGTCTTATTATTGACCACCAGACTCCGGTTTTTCAGGAAACACCTATTTGTCCTGAATTATTCCTCGACCCACATCAAGTAACCGTAGTCCGGCGCATATCGCGGCGGAAAGACCACACATGAACATTTCCGATCTAAAAGACCAGAAACTTCCCGAACTGAAGGAAGTCGCTCGCAAAATGGGGCTTTCTGGCGTTTCCGCAATGCGGAAGAAAGAACTTATCTACCTGATACTAGAGGCGAATGCCGAACAAGCATCAAAATCAGGTACAGCAACCGTTTCATCCGAGAAATCGGAATCTGAATCCTCCGGTGGGAAAGCTACCGAGAGTCGTCAGCCAAAGAAAAAACCTGACGCAACCGACGAAAGACCTGCTGTGAACGGGGATTCGGACAAGAAAAACCGCCCACCAAGGAAAGAGCGCAGTCCACGCGACTCTAAGAAAAAGAAAATGGATAACGACTCCTCAGATAAACGCTCAGACGACCGATCTGAACGCTCATCAAATGATGACGAGAAACAACCTCGGACATCGGATAATCGTCGAGACCGCAGCGGCAATCGAAACGACAACCGAAACGACAACCGAAACGACAAACGCGGTTCTCGAAACAGTAATCAAAACAAGCGCTCCGGCAGTCGAAACCGGGGTCGCCGCAATGACAGGAACGATGGAAATGACCGCGACGGAAATGATCGAGGCGGGGGTCGCGACAGAGACAATCGTGGCGGTCGCGGTGACAGAGACAATCGTGGAAACCGGGGAAACCGGGACAACCGCGGTGGCAGAGGCGACAATCGTAATCGGGATCGGGGGGATCGTAAGTCCCGCGAACAGCGACGCATTGAACGCGAAGAGCGCCTGAAGAAAGTGTATGACGGGCGCCCCGTCTACATGGCCGAATATGACCCGAATACAACCGAGCTGGATGGTATGATCCGGAAAGTAGGCGTGCTGGAAGTATTGCCAGACGGCTACGGATTCCTTCGCTCGGCTGAATACAACTATCTCCCGAGCCCCGACGATATTTACGTATCCCCATCACAGATAAAGCGCTTTTCGCTGAAGCTGGGTGATACAGTCGACGGAGAGGTCCGGCCGCCGAAAGAAGGCGAGCGGTTCTTTGCTCTAATCCAGGTAAATACCGTCAACGGTCGCAAACCTGGTGAGCTGGAAGAACGTGCAACGTTTGACTACCTCACGCCGCTATTCCCTGAAACTCATTTGAATCTCGAAACGGATCCGAATGAATACAGCATGCGTGTGCTCGATCTCTTTGCACCGATCGGCAAAGGGCAGCGAGGCCTTATCGTCGCGCAGCCAAAGACAGGCAAGACGGTTCTTCTTCAGAAGATGGCTAACGCGATCGCCAAGAACCATCCCGAATCATACCTGATCATTCTTCTTGTCGACGAACGACCGGAAGAGGTTACTGATATGGTCCGCAATGTGCCCGATGCAGAAGTTATTGCATCGACATTTGATCAGGATCCGGAACGCCACGTGGAGGTAGCTGAAATTGTCCTCCAGAAAGCAAAACGACTGGTTGAAGCTGGGCAGGACGTTGTCATTCTCCTGGACTCGATTACTCGACTTGCTCGTGCACACAACGCGGTAATGCCGAACACAGGGAAGACTCTTTCCGGTGGTATCGAGGCAGGTGCCCTGCGTGGTCCAAAGCGATTCTTTGGCGCCGCTCGAAATGTTGAAGAAGGCGGATCTCTTACTATTATCGGTACGGCACTAATTGATACAGGAAGCCGTATGGATGAGGTCATCTTTGAAGAATTCAAGGGAACGGGCAACTCCGAACTTGTACTTGATCGGGGTATGGCGGATCGGCGTATTTACCCGGCCATGAATGTCATCAAATCGGGAACGCGCCGCGAAGAGCTTCTGATACCGGAAGCTATGCTTCAGCGAATCTGGATTCTACGTAAGCTTCTTGCCGACATGGATCCAATCCCGGCTATGAATTTCATGCTTGAAAAGATGCGCGGCACGCGCAATAACGAGGAGTTCCTGATCGTAATGAACTCGTAGTTCACTGATGCTCTGGCTGAAACAGTCTAGGTCTCAGCGGGATCAGTAGCGACGTTGTGATACGTCTCTGTAACCGTGGTGGAAATACGCTCCGGTTCCGGCAGGTATCTTAGCACGATAAACGCCATCACGAAGATGACGAATGCGCCGAGGAATGTGTTGCTTGCATAGCCGTATTCGGTGTATGCAATTCCAGCAATCGCAGAACCGAACCCCATCCCGACCTGCCCGATGGCAATTGCGAGGCTCATGAACATTCCGCGTTTCTCCGATGTCACGAGGGCTGTCATCAATGACTGCAGGGGGCTATACCGTAGAGCGAACATGACCATCGCCAGTGCAAACATTATGTAAGCGTACCAGTAGTTGGTGACAACGATTGTTGTCAGCACCATTATCAGGCTCAGTCCGAGACAAGAAATAATGATCAGTGGTTTTCTGCCTACTTGATCTGAAAGTCGCCCCGCGACCGGACTCGAAACGACATTGGCGACTCCACCAATGATAAAGAGTAGTGCCACCTGGGCAGCAGTTAGTCCAACGACATTCTCGAGCCACGTAGGAAAGTAGATGACGTACATTCCAAGGCTGAGAAACATTAGGAAGTAGACCATCGAGGCTGCAAAGACTTCCGGCTTTATGATCAGTTTCCCATATCTGGAGACCACGCTCTTCAATGTCAGCCGGGATGTTTCCCTTTCAACATCAGGTTGAGGTACAAAAAACCATACGAGCAGAGCGGCTACTGTCATAGTTATCGCAAACATCAGAAACGGCCACTTGTAGCCCAGCTGATTTGCGAGGATTTTGCCCGCGGGTATGCCAAGAATCTGACCAACTGCTACACCCGAAACTACCCAGCCGTTAGCCCACCCCCGCCGTTCATACGGAAAATAGTCGCCGACGTACGCGACTGCAGCACCGCTGAGCATTCCCGCAGCTGCACCCGCAAGCGCACGCATCGTAAGGAGGCTCAGAAAACTGTTTGCCACACCATGCAAGTACAACGTAACGGCCAGACTTGAACAGCCAAGCAACAGTATTCGACGGCGCCCGACTTTGTCGGAAACGGGGCCGATCACGAGAGCCATTATGCCCAGCATAATGGTGTACGACGTTATCAACGTACCCTGCAACGAGGACCTGATCGACAGCGCCCGCGATATTTCAGGCAGAATCGGCGACACGATAATCACCTGTGCACTGGCTGAGAACATCATCAACCACAGTGCCAGGATGATTAGTTGAGGATTCGATTTCCTATCCGACAAATTGATCTGCGATATGCCTCGTATAAGAGCTGCTATTAATGAGCGATAGGGGTCCTGCTCAGTACGAATATAGAAAGTTTTGTTTCTTCCTGTTCAATATTGAGCGAACATGGGCCGGAGGCGGCCCGGTGTCTGGAAGCAGAAAACGGTCGGACAGGAAAGACATTTTCAACGCTTTCAGTGCGTTTGGTCCCTGACTTGAAAAAGCAGCTTAATCCCGGCCCTCATAACTCTTCATCATCCAAATACGCATTGCTGAACTCGTTTCCGGTTTCCAGCCACGCTCAATGAAGGTGTCAAAGTCTGATACTGCACCGTCGAGATCCTCCCGGGACTCCATCCTGAAAATCGCCCATCGGTAGTAGATTCTGGCCGAGTCGGGCTTACCCTCAAGCATGTACGTGTGCCCGATATTCAACGGCCACGAATACACCGTATTGTCAAGGCGATATGCTTTCAGGGATGCCTTGCGTGCATCCATCAAACGGTTCTCCAGCAGGAGAGTAAAGCCGTAATTTCCAAAAGCCGCATCAAAGTCCGGTGCAAGACGCGCAACCTGCTTATAGTCCTCGAGTGCACGCGCATTCTGTTCGTCCGGCCACAGATTTGCCCGGTTCCAGTAGGCGTTTGCATGATTTGCATCGAGTTCAATGACGTCAGAGTACAATGCTATTGCCCTCTCAAATTCTCCTGAATCATGCGCCTGCACGGCCTGGCTGTAGAGTGAGTCGACCTCCCCCTGGGCATGAACGGCTGAGGCAAATAGAAATAGAAAAATCGCGACAGGAAATGCGCGAACGGTGAACCACATAGCTACGGTGTTTAGGTTTTGTACGAAAAGCCTTAACAACGCACAATCATGCACATCGGTTCGGAGATTTTCGGTTCAGCAAGGGCAAAACGATGTACTCGAGAGACACCTCGATTACATGCTGATACAGCCACTTCAGCCGATCGGAGCCTGATCGGGAGAGTTTGCAACAGTCAGAGACGGCGGTCTTTGCAATGTCGATACTGGAGGCCGTTCTTCTGCCGGAATAACGTGTGTATCCCGGATGTTGAATTTCCTCTGTGCGTTTCTGGGAAAGGTCACCCTGAAGGTCGAACCCACCGACTTGACGCTTCTTACCTCAAGTTTGCCCGACATCACATCGACAAGTTTCTTTGTAATGGATAAACCCATACCCGACCCTTCGTGCGATCTGGATGTACCCTGCGATTCCTGTTTGAAGTCGTCAAAAATAAATGGAATAAACTGCTCTGATATTCCAATACCTGTGTCGTCGACTTCGATCTTGAATGACTCATCAGTTGCCGAAAGCTGGACAATTACCCTACCTTCGTCCGTAAACTTGATGGCATTACCTACCAGATTTATAAGAATCCGTTCGAGACCAGCTTTGTCCGTCTCCGCCATGATCGTACTTTCGACGCCAACCATCTCAAGGCTTATACCTTTGTTGATGGCCAATGACTGAAGAGTTGTCGTTGTGTCAAGAACAACCCTCGCTACATCCACCGGATTGAGGTCTACCTGAACACCGCCAGATTCGAGTCGGGCCAGATCAAGTACGGAGTTGATCGTTCCAAGTAGCCGCTTACCACTGGCTTCAATAAGATCGATAAACTCGCGGTGCCTGTCGTCAATCTCTTCGCTTAGAATCTGTGCAAATCCGATTATTCCGGTGAGCGGTGTACGAATCTCGTGGCTCATGTTTGTGAGGAAGGCTGTCTTCAGCTGAACAAGTTCTTCTGCATGCTCTTTTGCCGAGAGAATCTCGAGTTCATAATTCCGTCGCTCTTCCATTATTCGCGACTGATTGATTCCAAGTGCCAGAAGATCTGCAAACTCACGAATTGTACCAAGCTCTTCCTCGTTGAAGCTTTCCTCTTTGCGGCCTACTATAATTGCACCGAGCGTCTCTTCCCGGGCAGCCAATGGCAGGTATAGATAGGATTGCGCACCGACAACGCGCATCCATTCGTGAAACTTCTGAAGTTCGTCGGACGGAGCCTCCGGGAGGGCCTGAAACTCGTGCTCCCAGCTCCACTTCCGACCTCTCAGGGGACTGGACACGATCGCAGACTCTGGCTCTTCAATACCGGTCGCTGCCAGGAGACGAACATCGCCTGTCAGTTCATTGAACTCGATAATCATTCCGCTTTGAAAAGAAACTAGATCTGGCAGGCGTTCAAGTGTTTCCGTCGCAATCTTTGAAACGTCTCCGGACAATAGCATCAGTCGCTCAATCTCAACCATCGCTCGCAGCTGATCTGTATAGCGACGAACGGCGCGTTCGGATCGACGCTTGTCTGTCACATCACGAAGAACGTTTTGTGCGGCCTGCTTGCCTTTGAACACTGCAGGTACCATGTGCATTTCTACCAACCTTACCTGTGAGTTAAGCCCGGTGATCTCAAACTCCAGAGGTTCCTGAAAATCTGCTTCGGCCTCAACAGTACCGTGGTCCAGTAACTTTTCGCTTACCTGCTCAGGGAGGAACTCCTTCATATTTTTGCCCCGAAGCTCATCGAAGGTGCTGGCTCCGAGAACGCTCACGCCGGCGGGATTGGCATAAGCGATAACATCCTGAATACTGATGACGATTGCCTCGGGATTCTTCTCAACCAGTTTCATCCACCGCAATTCACTTTCCCTGAGCGCAGAGTCTGTAAGCTTATGGCCCTGGATTTCTTCTGCCAGTTTCTCCTGCTTCTCTTGAAGATCTGCGTTCAGTTTTTCAAGGTCATTGTACGCTGCCTTCATGGCATCTTCGTACAGCGACTTAACCTGTTTTTGACTCCGAGCTATTTCGTCGTGCCGGCCCTGATGAAACCGGAGTTGTTTTTCGCGAGTCATTACCTCCCGCGAAATGTTGCGGTTTGATTTGCCGACTCGAACTAGAAGCGCCGCGAGGGCAGCTCCGCATATTCCGAGTGCAGTGATTGCTACAGTCTGGTCCATCGAAGATGCTACCGACTGGAATATCACGAAGATTGCTTCCCGATACAGGAAAATTGCCACAAGAAGCGTAACGGCGATAATCGTCCAGCTTATCTGCCCCGACGTTAGGGGACGCGTGCTAGCCTTACCATTATTTGTGGCAATCATCGGGAGCTTGGGATGTATGAGCCTGATGACCTCCGTCATCCGGCATTAGAGGTTACGAAATCGTAGATTTAGAGGTCTCTTTGTTATCGACCTGTGATTGAACCTCTAAACCGGTCGTTGTCAATGCAAATGTCGTTTTACACGCCCTTATAATTCATTTTCTATGAAGTATCGCTGGGAGTTTCGTGACACTCCCGACTTTGAGTCGCTTGCCGAACTTAGTTCTGCGTTGAATGACCTGCCGCATCCCTTGACGGCATCTCTGATTCATCGCAGCATCGAAAGCCTGGAAGAGGCGCGGCTGTTCTTTCGGCCATCGCTGGAAGAACTATTTGATCCCTTTCTCATGGCGGACATGGAGAAGGCCGTCGATCGAATTATTGAAGCGAAGGTCTCGGATGAACGAATCCTCGTATACGGTGACTACGATGTCGACGGCACAACCTCGGTTGCGCTGATTGTTTCTTTTTTGCGCACGATTGGGGTTGATTGCGACTACTTCATTCCTGACAGAATTGAAAATGGATACGGGTTGTCGAATGCCGGTATCGATTTCGCAAAACAGAGCGATTGCTCGCTAATTGTTGCGCTGGATTGTGGTATTACAGCCGTAGAAGAGGCGTCATATGCGATGCAGCAGTCGGTTGATTTGATTATCTGTGACCATCATACTCCTCCCGCGACTCTCCCGGAAGCATTCGCGATACTTAATCCCAAGAGAATTGACTGTACATATCCGTTCAAGGAGTTGTCTGCCTGCGGTGTCGGTTTCAAGCTTGTTCAGGCGATCTCCCAGAAACTTTCTCTTCCTTCATCTTCAATAGAGTCTTATCTCGACCTGGCTGCACTCTCGATTGGTGCAGACATCGTCCCGGTGGAATCTGAGAATCGAATCCTGATGTCACTAGGTATTGAACGAATCAGACAACAGCCACGCATGGGTATCCGGCAGCTGGCTATTGTCGCAGGTCTTGATACCACTCAGTGTTCGACGGGACAAATCGTTTTCGGATTTGCTCCTCGAATCAACGCCGCCGGTCGGGTGGAGAGCGCGGACACTGCCGTCGATCTATTACTTTCGGAGAATCTTGACGACGCCCGGCGAAATGCGAACGTGTTGGAGGAGCTCAATGATCGAAGGAGAACTCTTGATCACGCAACACTCGAGCAGGCATCTGCGATGGCTGAACGAATGTTCCTGTCGCGCGAGCGTCACGGCGTAGTTTTGTATGACGACCGGTGGCATCCCGGGGTTATCGGAATAACGGCAAGCAGAATTGTAGAGCAGTTCTATCGTCCGGCGATAATGTTAACATGTGTCGACGGCGTTGCGAAAGGCTCCGCTCGATCTATTCACGGCCTGAATATTTACGATGTCCTCTCGTCGTGCAGCGACCTCCTGATACAATTCGGTGGTCATGATTACGCAGCAGGCATGTCCCTAGATGTTGATGCGGTCGATGCGTTTCGGGACAAGTTCAATGAGGAGGTCGGGAAACGGATGAGTGCCGAACTAATGATTCCCGGAATACGAATCGATAGTCCGCTGGATCTGTCCGAGATCGATGGCCGCTTCTGGGCAGTACTTAAACAATTCGAACCGTTCGGCCCGGCCAACAGCAGGCCGGTCTTCCTTGGCACAAGCCTGCAGGTTGTCGGCCAACCACGCACCATGGGTAAAAGCCAAAACCACATTCGGTTTGCAGTGCGCAGTTCACACAAAGGACGCGTTTTCAAGGTGATCGGATTCAATATGGCCGGGCAGATGAATGTGCTCAAGGCGGCGCATTTTGACAAAGGCACAATTGACCTGCTGTTTTCCATCGAGGAGAACGAATGGAAGGGTACGAAGACGATCGAGCTTCGCGCGCGGGACCTTCGAGCTAGCGAAAGCAAGAGTCCTCCGGCTCAGACGACCGAACGCACTGCACTCCTCGTCGATTCCAAATCGTGACAACAGAAGAAGCACCGCTGTTTCGGCTGACATGCTTTTCTACCACTTCAATTCCTACTGCCGAGGACAATCCCCCGAGTCGTACGACCACCTTTGGGATGATAGATCTCGATAGTGATGGTGCTTCCGGCAGCTCCGTGCAACAGCCACGACGTTTCAGTAGCCGAATGCCCGCCGACGATACCGAGATCCCGTTCCCCAGTCTCGTCAAGCAGTGTTACACCCTCCGATGTCTGAATTGACGCCCGAACTGGAACAGCCCGCCCGTTCTGTTCACTTATCGCAAGTTCCGTTGGTTGAAATCCTTCGTTTGAAACACTGATTTTAACCCTGTAGATAGCCTCCGCCACTTCCGTTTGCTCAACGGTCTTGATTGCCAGAAGCGGTGTTGCCCTGGCCTGCATCAGAATGAAGTCCACGTTTCGTTCTACCTCTCGCGGAAGGTCCGCAGGTAGAGGATTGTTATGGCCGAATTTCTTCCATCCACCAATCTCCACTGTTCCAAGCGTCGGATGGTCGAATTCCGTCCAGTCTTGAAAAACGGATCCATCCATGTGATCGTCGTCGTATTTCAACTGCTCGACGGGTGAAACGCGACCATCACCATTCAGGTCTTCTCCAAATCGAAAGATCTCGTTGGCGAACGCCAGTATTCCAAACAGTTCGTAAAGACCGTCCAGTGACCCTCCATAGGCAGCATATGCGTCAGTCAGATCAGGATCGCTACCATAGCGGTTGCTGCTTTCAAACGGGGATAGACCGCTGATCTCACCTTCGGCATTACGCCACAGTTGTCCCCGGCTCGTGTTGCGGGATCCTCGGGGCCAGTTCCAATCATATACTGACGTCGCAAGATCATAACCAGTTATTTCCAGCCCGCGCCTTGCAAGTGCTATATAGATCGAAAGATCCGACCCGGGAAGTGGGCTGTCGGGTACCGACGGCGGCCGTAGAATGACACCTCCGGAAGAATGGAGATGCTGGGACGCCGCAATATTGGGATGGTCATAAATGAAATCCAGCATTGCGCGTAGTTCGACTTCGGAACCAGGATAAGGACCGGAGCCTCCCTGTTGGATAGACCAGTTTCCGGGATAATTCCGGTTCGGATCAACGCCGCCGGGCCAGTCCTCATTGTATTCACCATCTCCGTCGTTATCCAAGCCCTCAGAATACCTTTTGTAGAAGGGGCCTGTGTCGTCCGGCTTGCGCCGACGCAGTAATCGGTCGTCAGCCTCGTCTTTAACCCATCCCCCTTCTGAATCAACCACCCGCATTTGAAGAGCATGGTTGTCACCGTCGAGATCATCGGGTCCATCTTCGTCGAAGACACCGTCCCGATCATCGTCCCACGGCCGCATCGTAGAATCCCGGGGACGCATCGGCGTTCGGTGATGCCGCTCCGACATGTCGGGGATAACGTTGGGGGCGATGTAAAAAGTACGAGTCTGGCGTAATCGGACAGTCTCCGGATCCTCGGAGGTCAATAGTCGATGGACGAGCCCGAGCGCTACCTCTGTCGCGACTACTTCATCGGAGTCAACACCGCCATCGATCCAAATCGCCGGTTTGTCGGTATCGGGACCTGTGCTGTAGTCCGTTACCGTCAGCAGCCACAGCTCACGACCTTCGTACGTTCTACCTGTAGACGAGAGTCTGGCAAGCCCGGGATGCTGTGCGGCAGCGTCCTTCAGGAACTGTTCCACTTCGTCGTAACTCCGGTAGCAATCGAAGGTCAGTCCGGTCGAATAGGACTCGCATTGATCAAAGTAGAGTTTCGCCCGAGCCATGGGTGCCGCACCCCCTGAATCCTGGCAGTAACCCGGGTGCGGAATACATGCAATAGAGGCGATAAATACAGTGATCAGTTGAATGGATGAGCGCATAGCACGGCGTGTATTTTGGTTCGGTAATTCGGTTGCAAAAGTACAAATACTTCTTTGTCCGTCAATGATGGGTTGTTTGCAGAACATGCACGCAATCGACCACAGAATCATTGGCATTTCTCAGGCAATTGTGCTTAATTCAGGATAACGCCTGAAAACAGGACCGTGTGCTTCGGTATCGGTGCAGGGTCAGGGCGACGGAATTTGATAACTATACATGTGTTGATATGAAAAACGAGAAACTGACGCGGCGTGACTTTTTTGCTCGCGCATCGGTCGTAGGTGCAGTAACTGTGAGTGCCGGTTCGCTGCTGGCAGCTTGCGGCGGTGGTGAGTCAGAATCGAGCTCCGCGACCCCTCCTCCATCTGCCAGCGAACCGATGGCAGCACCTGACTGTACCGATCTTACCGGGCTTTCCGACACTGACATCGCGACGCGGTCATCTCTGCAGTATGTCGACGAGACTCCAAATCCAGATCAGCGGTGCGATAATTGCCAGCTGTACGTTATGCCGGAAGGCGATTCAGCGTGTGGAGGCTGTCAGATAATCAAGGGCCCAATAGCACCGGCGGGGTACTGTATTTCATGGGCTGCAAAGCAGGCTTAGCTCATCAAGCTGTAAATTTTTACCAGGAGACCGGGTGCACCCTCGCCCGGTCTCTTTTTTTGTTTTGCCCATTCGAGGGCAGATCGTCAGTTACATCGACGAGATGGCCATTGTATATTGGCGCCACGCTTCCCAACATGTAGATGACCTCCTCTGACGCGATAGAAAACGGCACTACGAGTAAATCCTCCGGGCATGGATTCGGCACGCTGCCAGTTTTTCTTGCTGGAATTAGCACGATTCTCGGCGCAATCATGTTCTTGCGCTTCGGCTATGCAGTCGGAAATGCAGGATTGATCGGGGCGCTCGCCATCATCCTGGTCGGTCACATGGTGACGATCCCGACCGCACTGGCATTGGCCGAGATTGCAACAAACCGAAAAGTGGAGGGCGGAGGCGAATACTTCATCATATCGCGATCGTTTGGAAAAACCATCGGCTCGGTCATCGGCATTTCGTTGTATCTGTCGCAGGCGGTCTCGGTGGCATTCTATATGATCGCCTTTGCCGAAGCATTCCAACCGGCCGCACAGTGGTACGCCGATTTGACGGGCTTTGCCTTCGACCCGCGCATTATTTCGGTCCCCGCAACTATCGCTCTACTGGCCCTTGTGCTTACGAAAGGTGCCGACCTCGGAGTGAAAGCACTCTATGTCGTAGTTGCCGTCCTGGTCGCATCCCTTGCGATGTTTTTTGCTGGAAACCCTGTCGACGGACTGGATCCGGCTACGGTTGCCCTCAATAGCAAGGTTGTGGATGCGGATCCTTTCTTTATTGTTTTCGCAATCTGTTTCCCTGCGTTTACCGGCATGACTGCAGGTGTCGGCCTATCGGGTGACCTCGCAAATCCCAGAGTGTCTATTCCGCGCGGAACGCTGGCAGCCACCGTCACCGGCATGATCGTTTACGTCGCGATTGCGATAAAGCTGGCAACATCGGCACCTACAGAAATGCTTGCGAACGAACCATTGGTGATGGGCAACATCGCGGTCTGGGGTCCGATAATTCCAATCGGACTCGCATGTGCTACGTTGTCTTCAGCGATTGGCTCAATTCTGGTTGCACCGAGAACGTTACAGGCCATAGGTGCTGACGAAAGTCTGCCCCTCTGGAAGTTGAACGGCTGGCTGGCACACGGTATAGGCAAGGTTAACGAACCGCGAAACACAACACTAGTGACGGGTGCTGTTGCCCTTGTCATTGTCCTTCTTGGCAACGTTGACTTCGTAGCGCGACTGATCTCGATGTTTTTCATGGTTACGTACGGAGCCTTGTGCGCTATAAGTTTTCTCGAACACTTTGCAGCACGACCGAGCTATCGACCATCGTTCAGGTCGCGATGGTACATCAGTCTGTTTGGAGCGCTCATGTGTCTCTTCATGATGTTCCAGATGGATCCCGCGTTTGCAATACTGTCGATTGTGGTGATGTCTCTGCTGTACATGATAGTAACGCGAACCTCTGGTCAGGGTGGCGATCTTGCAGAGATGTTCGAAGGCGTCATGACACAGCTGACACGCTATTTGCAGATTCGGCTTCAACCACGACGTATTCGTCTCGAAACGCGGGAATGGCGCCCGAGCGTTATCATGGTCAACAGTCGAACTTTCGACAGAAGGTCACCGCTTGAATTTCTTCGCTGGATCTGTCATCGTCATGGTTTCGGTACATATTTGCACATGATCCCCGGCGTGCTTGATGCAGACTCGTCGCGAAAATCACGAGTTGTCAAAGATAAGCTGATTCGTCTCGCGCGCGACCAGAACTCAACTGTCTATATGGACACGATTGTCAGTCCATCGATGATATCTGCACTAGCTCAGAGTCTTCAGGTCCCCGGTGTTTCGGGGTTGCCCAACAATACTGTGATGTTCGAGTTTTCTGAACACGACGAACCGGAAGTTATCACGGAGTGTGTTGACAGCGCACTCTTTGCCGCATCAACACGGAAAACCCTGCTCGTCCTTCGCCACGGCGATTTTCACTTTGGAGAAAAACGACGTATTCATATATGGCTGACCTGGAACGACCAGAACAACGCCAACTCCATGATTCTTCTGAGCTATGTTCTGATCGGCCATCCGGATTGGGCAAACGCAGAAATCAGTGTGTATGCAGCGCTGCCAAAAGATCAGGTAGAAACACGCAAGGAAGATTTTAAGAAGCTTATTACTGAGGGTCGCCTGCCCGTGTCGGAAAAGAACGTCAAATTCCTCTCTGTTGATGATGTCGACTCGTTCAGGCGACTCGTGGCAAGGCTATCCGGAGAGGCCGACCTGGTGCTGGTTGGCTTTAATGTCGGGGGTCTGCAGACTCGAAGGGAAGCAGTTTTTTCAAATCACCCGTCACTCAGGGATGTTTTGTTCGTACACGCGCCACATGAAATCGTAATAGAGTAACTCACACAAAGCCGATACAATGCCAAGACGTATACGACCGTTGCCCTCCGCCATCCTTGCAGCACTGATCATTGTCGGGGGAGCAGCATGTGTAAATGCACAAACGGCAAATCCGGAAGATGCAGTTCGTGCAGTTATCGACAACTTGTTTGACGCCATGCGTGCAGGCGACGGCAACACTGTTTCAAAGCTGTTTCATGACTCGGCCCGCATGAACTCCATAGGTGTTCGGGAGGGACAGGCCTTTATCCGGACGACTTCGCCATCTGATTTTGCCGCAGCTGTTAATGAGCCTTCGGATGAGGCCTGGGACGAGAGAATCTGGGATGTCGAAATTCGTGTAGACGGCCACATGGCAAGCGCCTGGGTTCCGTACGCCTTCTATCTTGGCGACTCATTCAGCCACTGCGGCACGAACACACTGACATTTTTTAATGGGCCGGACGGCTGGCAAATCACCGGAATAACCGACACGCGACGACAGAACGATTGTGGCATTCCGCCCGAGGTTGCCGGCCAGTAGCCGGAAAGACTTTGGGGGCAGAAGGGAAAGTAACTGGTCTGTGTGACCTTACTATCTTGTGTTGCCCGGTGTCCGTTCTGATGATGGCCCTGTCCGCTATTTATCAACCGGGGCAGGAAACATCAGCCTGACTGGAGTCCCAGCAAGCAGGCACACCGTTGTTGTAGTTGGGATCAATAATTGACCCTTCGCCGGTAGCGGTGTTCCACGCAACGACAGTCTCGCCACCACCAACCCGATTCCACGTAAACACGCGAGTAGTTTCTACAACGTCGTAGGTAACCGAATCACCCGGGTTGTTCTCTGCGTTTATCGGGATGGAAAATGTTACACTTTTCTGCGACGCGTTGCTGTTGGTAAAAGAGGCATTCAGCACATTCGTGCGCACACCGTCAAGGAGATAAAAGAGTCCCCAGCTTCCTTCAGATCCACCGTTACGTGTCTGAGCAGTATACAAGTCGAAATCGTCATAGGTCTGTTGCGTGCCCGCATCGTAATACGCAAGGTTCATTGTCCAGTCGGTATTATTCCCGAGGGTGTTTGCTGACAGCGTAAAATCGACAGACTGGCTCGTAGGTGCATGTACTACCATGGACGTCCATGTCCAGAGGTTGTCCTCAAGGACTGGCTCGGCACTCAGCGCGGCGCGTGTCACGAGGGCTGGAATGGCAAGGTGGGCACCAAGTACGATCGACACAGGCACCACGCGCAGGGCAGCATTGGTGAAATGAGGCCCGGCAGATTTTGTGTTCGCCTGAGTGGTAAAAAGGGACGTGTTTATCTCAAAGGCGCTTGCCGAAATTGGTGTCGGTGCTTCATCGTCGGTGTTGGCGAAATCACAAGATGACAGGATCAGAGCCAAGAGCGAAAAAATGACAAGTGGTGTTTTCGTTGCCATCGGAATACAATGTCGGGTTGTTTAAAGGCGAGACTGGTGGGATCCGTCTAGGTATCGGCACCATTTGGCCGTTTTGAATCCCTCAGAAGCTATAAATTCGCTGTTTATCACCATTTGGCTCGACGGGTAAAGCCAATTGGGCTGCGTTTCCCTGCCAGAGATTGTGGTTCAACATTCAGCAGGTTCATGAGTACATAGAATAGCCGCTCCTTTGCTAGAAACCGGTTACCACATTATGACATTATGCCCAAGATTCTAAAGTACCAATCTGATTCAATCACCGTCAATTACGACATTAAGAAATGTATTCACGCTGCTGAGTGTGTTCGCGGTCTGCCAGCCGTTTTCGATCCGGAACAACGCCCGTGGATCGCACCTTCGAAAGCAACTGCTGATGAAATCGCCGACACCATTCACTTGTGCCCCTCAGGTGCGCTCACTTACGTTAGGCACGATGGTGGGGCCGCAGAGAAATCACCTTCATCCAATTCGATCTCCCTGGCTGCGGACGGTCCGCTTTATGTGACCGGCAATATCGGGATTATCGATCACGAAGGGTCGCAGATCGCAGCAGGGACACGATTCGCCCTGTGCCGCTGCGGCCATTCTTCAAACAAGCCCTTCTGCGACAACAGTCATAAGAAACATGACTTTTCAGCCGGCACTGAACTCGGAGAAGGTGGCATAAAGCCCGTCGAAGATTTTACAGATGGAGAAGAGCTGGTAATCACAACGTCAGAAAATGGTCCTCTTTTATTCAATGGCCCCATGCATATTCAGAACTCCGATGGCTCTGACGCCCGCTCTGGCATGAAGTCGGCACTTTGTCGTTGTGGCCAATCCGACAACAAACCGTTCTGCACTGGTGCCCACCGTACGGCGGGATTTGTCGGTTTGAACGTGGCTGAGAACTGACATGCCCATTGACAGCAACGCGCAGGCAATCGCCGCTGTGGTGGGACTCCTTGTTTTCTCGGCCTGGGAAACGTTTAAACCGTTCTTCTCATTTTTCAAAGACCGGGGCCGGGACCGTGGCAAGCACTTTGTCCTTAACCTCGCAATAGGTGCATTCAACTCGGTGGCCATTACCCTCGTCTTTGTAGGACTCTGGGCCCTCGCTGCCAACTGGGCGGGACAGAACAATATCGGCCTGATCAATAGTTTCCGCGGAAACGTACCCGCTGCTGTTACATTTGTCGTTGCGATACTCGGTTTTGACCTCTGGACGTACTCGTGGCACAGAATAAATCACGTCGTTGGATTCTTCTGGCGATTCCATCGGGTCCATCATTCGGACAACAAGATGGATGTATCTACAGCCAGCAGATTTCATATAGGCGAAATCGTACTGTCGTCCTTATTGAGGGTGCCCGTAATTGTAATCCTGGGTGCCACGCTGTGGGAGCTTGTTCTGTACGAGACACTCATGTTCGCCGTCGTACAGTTCCATCACGCGAACATTGTTATACCAGACCGCCTCGACAGATTCCTCAGAGTGTTCATCGTTACTCCTGCAATGCACAAGGTACACCACTCGAGAGTGCAGCCGGAGACAGATTCAAACTTCAGCGCCTTCCTGTCTATCTGGGATCGTATAGGCAGGAGTTTCCGGATGCGCAAGGATCTTGATGAGATACACTTTGGCCTCGTCGGATATGATGACCCCGAGAGCCAGTCTATTGCCGGAATCGCAAAGACGCCAATACGAAAACTGGACAGCTAGTTTTACTGACCGCCAGACTCTGTCGCCGTTCCGTAATCATGGAGATCATCGTTCAGCAGACGTGACCATGTCCTGGAAAACGGGTGAACACCTGTTGCTGGTCCGGAATTCGTTACAACAGGTCTGCCCTCATTAGCCCATCGAAAGATCGACCCTTCAAGATTGGAAACGTCTTCAAATCCGGCATCTTTCATGCGGGCTGCAATTTCTGAAGACCTGTACCCTACCGAGCAGTATGCTATGACAGATTTGCCCTGCACACGTTCTCCAAGTTCAGGGAACGTGGTCGACTCCGGATCTACCCAGATAGCTCCCGGTAGATGACTGACATCATACTCTTCCCTTGTGCGCGTATCAATTAGAACGAGTGTGGTATCTGTCCCGAGTCTCCGGGCCAGTTCCTCGGTAGAGATCTGATCGACATCCGGATATTGAGCACGCACGAGTTTCTCTATTGCAGACAAGCCCGTGTCTTGCGAACAACCGGTTAACACCGGCGCAGAAACAAACAAGATAAACGCGAACCACTTCATTCTAGCGCGAGATTGGATTGTGCTGGATTACTGGTAATTCATACATACCGGATTGATCACCGTTTGTGCCCACCTCCGGCCGTAACGGAAGGACAGCTTCGCGAGGCACTTTATCCAGATATTTCTGTGTGATGTACTTCGTCCAACCGTAGCCGACCTTGGAAGGAATGCTCTTCCAGAAGTATTTCGACATCGGTGATACGGCAAAACTGGGTTCAAAATAGCAGTTAATGCTGCAACCTTTGCACACGTCATGCCGCCCTTCCCATTGTCGGTGAAACGAGACACGGTCGCTATTCCAGACATCTTTGAGACTATCCCCGATCGGAATTTTCTCCAGGCCATAGTGGTAGCACGGAAGCACCAATTCGTTAAACGGAGAAATTACGATACACGTCGACACCGCTTTGCAAACCGGGTTCTCTGGGTCATTTCCGCCTTTCCGCCTGAGATCCAGGAACGATGGATTAAGATAGGTAAGCGGCCTGCGGTTCATGGCATCCATTCGGTCCATCACGTCTCGGGAAAGTGAATCGCCCAGGGATGCATATTCGAATAATGGATTCAAGATGAGGACCAGCCGATTCGGAAAAGAAATCGTTTCATAAATCTTCTCCATCTGATCCACGTTCTCATTGGTAACCGTAAAGAGAAGATCTGGTCGTTCGCCGAGTGAGAGTGCGGTGTCGATCGACTCCATCAACTTGTCGAAACAGTCGACGCCCCGGGAGGCATTGTGCATTTCCGGCTCGGCGGAGTCGATTGAAAAATGTAACAGGTCGACAAGCCCTGCAAGTTTCTTCGCCCGCTTGGGATACAACAATCCGTTTGTCGTAACACTGGTCGCAAGGCCATGGCCTTTCGCGATTGCAAGCATCTCCGGAAGATCAGTGTGGAGCAAAGGCTCACCACCGGTAAAGTCAACGACTCGAACCCCCAACTCGCGCATATCCCGCAGGTTGCGCTCCACGTCTTTCACGTCAACCATGGGTGACGGCTGCTCCCAGATGTCACAAAACGAGCAGGTCGCATTGCAACGGTAGGTGACGTAATAATTGGCTAAAATCGGGCGCATGTGGGATGGGCTTCTGCCGGTTTAAACGAAACCGTCTACTTTTGTTCATCGAGGTCCGTCGCGTAATCTTGGACGAACTGTATCATCTTTTCGCCAACGCCATTCCCGTTTCCACTCATCAACAAAATCATGCGGGCGTGCTTACGACCGGATATAAGTTCAAAAGTGTTGGGTACTCCTGCACTATCCAGAGTCTCCTTAAGAAGGGTCGACTGCCGGATAAGGCCCGGTATCTCTGCGCCACCTACAAAAATCTGAAATGGCGGATCGTCCGCGTCAACGAATTGGAGAACAGAAGCATCCTGCACCCATCTGCCCGAATTATCGACGACTGTAAATCGTTTTTCAAGATAGGACATCATTTCGCCGTTTTGATTTGTCACGTCATCCTCTACACGGTAGGCAGCACCACTTACTGCTATGACACCGCGAATATCGCCGGTCGTCATGTTGAATGCTGTCAACAACTCATCGTTTAATGCAACATGGGAGATGAGGTGTGCGCCCGCAGAGTGGCCGGCAAGAAAAAGGGCATCGGGGTCGCCTCCATACGACTCGATGTTTTCATGAACCCAGCGAGTCGCTCTTGCTATGTCACCGATTTGTGTCTGCCAGTGCACACCAGGAATCAGCCGGTAGTTGATTACCGCAGAAGCGATACCGTTCGCTGCAAAGAATCGCCCAATGTTCAGGTAGACCTTCTTGCCACCAATTTTCAGGTCCTTATCTCCACTTGACCAGCCTCCGCCATGCACAAAAATAACAACGGGCCAGGAATCACCGGTGGCGGGCAAATAGAGGTTGAGTCTACCCTTGGGATTTTCAATACCGAAAGTGTCGTATGGAAGGTCCTTGATCTCCTGGCCCTCTTCCAGATGAACGCTATCATATACAATCGGCATACCTCCGTAGAACACGGCGAAACAGCCCTGTGTGGTTATACAGATTGCCAGTGACACCAGCAGATATCGAAAAGTTGTGCGCACTCTCCTGTGGGTGTACTCCAAGAGTTTTGTTCAGATTGTGACGATTAAGTTGCGTAAACTTGTGCGCTCACCCGTTACCGGGACGGAGGGCAACCGACCTTCCAAAACTATAAAGATTCAAAACAAACAGTTTACTATGTACTTCCGCCCTGCTCTCCTTGCGATAGCGATAGCCACCGGATCGATTGGATTCGATACACAAGCGCAAAACGTTATGTCACCCGCCGAGTTTCTCGGTTACGAACTTGGTGAGAGATTCACACGTCATCACGCGATCGTAGACTACTTCGAACACGTTTCTGACTCTTCGCCAAGGGTAGATATTCGGCACTACGGGATGACGAACGAGGGTCGTCCCCTGGTAACGGCCGTCGTGTCCAGCGCAGAGAATTTGCAAAACCTGGAGGCAATCCGTTCAAACCATCTAAGGGTGGCCGGTATGGAAGACGGCGCTCCAACCGGAAACGCCATGGCAGTCGTATGGCTCAGTTACGGGGTCCACGGTAACGAAAGTTCATCATCCGAAGCTGCAATGAAGACGTTGTACGAGCTTGCAAGCGGAGGTTCAGAGGAAGTAAGTGGCTGGCTGGAGAATACAGTTATCATCGTTGATCCGTGTTTGAATCCGGACGGGCGGGATAGATATGTGAACTGGTTCAACGGACAGGTGGGTAGATTCCCTAACGATGAAAAGTTCTCTCGCGAGCACTCTGAACCGTGGCCGGGTGGACGAACCAATCACTATTACTTTGACCTGAACAGGGACTGGGCGTGGGGAACGCAGAAAGAGACTGTTGCGAGAATCCAGGCATACAACGAATGGATGCCGCATATACACGTTGATTTCCACGAGCAGGGAATTAATGATCCATACTACTTCGCACCCGCCGCTGAACCCTATCATGATTTGATTACGGAGGGCCAGAAAAAAATTGAACAGATAGTGGGCGACAATAACGCCCAGTACTTTGATGCAAATGACTGGCTCTATTTTCGACGCGAGCGCTTTGACCTTTTGTATCCCGGATACGGAGATACATGGCCCACATTCAACGGCGCGATCGGAATGACGTACGAACAGGCTGGTGGTGGTCGTGGCGGAGTCAGGGTTATGAACGATGAAGATCAATTGCTGACACTGACTGATCGCATCAATCACCACCACACTGCGGGTCTGTCAACAGTTGAGGCGGCATTCAAGAATCGCGATCTGATTGTCCAGGAATTTGCGACATACTACAGCACGGCTAGTGAGGGAGTTGGTCCCTGGTCGTCGTATGTCATACGACGAACGGGTAATGAGGACAATGCAGATGCCTTGAGAGCGCTTCTTGAGTTGCAGGGTATTGACTACGAGTTCGCCACATCAGTCAGGGAGGTCGATGGATTCGTATACCGGTCAGGCGGATCCGGGGAATACCGTGTCGAAGTTGGAGATCTGGTAGTGCATTCGGCCCAGCCGAAGTCGCGGCTGCTAACTGCTCTTCTCGAACCGGTGACTGCCGTGAGCGATTCCGTTACCTATGACATAACAGCCTGGTCGCTACCGTATGCATACGATCTCGCGGGCGTAGCTACGAACGATCGCGTAGAATCCACCTCCGGCAGTCCGGAGATGCCAGTACAATCTGTTGAAGAAGATGCATACGGTTATCTGTTGTCGTGGAATGGTATCGCGGATGCCCGGGTGCTTTCTAATTTGTTGGCCAACGATGTCAGGGTTCGCACAGCGAAGGAGGCTTTCCAGATTGACGGTACAATGTACGATCGGGGTACAGTGGTTGTTACCAGCGCCGACAACGCACACCTTGGTGGATCTCTCAATCAAATTGTACGAGCTGCGGCTGAGATCAATAGCCAGCCCGTTGTAAGTATTCTTAGCGGTTCGGTCGACGCTGGAAAAGATCTTGGCTCCGGATCTGTGGTGTATTTGAAGGCACCGTCCGTTATGATAATCGCAGGCTCGTCAATTAGTAGCTATGCCACTGGTGAGCTATGGAACTACTTTGATAATCAGGTCGGGTATCCGGTAACGCTGGTAGATTCCGACGACATTGAGTCGGTAAACCTCGGCGACTTTGATGTCATCATTCTTCCTTCAGGATCGTACTCAGGCATTCTCCATGATGAGTACATGTCCCAGGTTACTGCCTGGATACGGCGTGGAGGAAAACTTATTGCGCTCGAGTCCGCTGCTCGCTTCCTGGATGGCGTCTCGGGGTTCCGTGTGAAACGGAAATCACCTGCAGACCCGGATTCAACGACAGGAGGACGACTGGACAGATACGAAGACAGATTCCGCGACAGGGTAAGCGAAAACGTAACCGGTGCACTGTTCAGGGTCCGGGTAGACAGCTCACATCCACTCGCCTTCGGCTATGAAGACTCGTATGTCACACTCAAACGATCAACCAACACACTGGAGTATCTGACACGTGGCTGGAACGTTGCGGTCGTGGAAGAAGACAGGCCAGTAAGTGGCTTCATGGGTCACAAGGCGGGAGAACGCGTGAGAGAATCGCTTCTCTGGGGACATGAGACGCTGGGCTCAGGCGATGTTGTCTATTTCGCCGACTCACCGATTTACCGGGGGTTCTGGCATAGTGGAATGCTGGCACTGGCAAATGCGGTATTCCTTGTGGGACAATAGCCTGGACCTGCGTTCGAAATGGCACACGCTCACCATTACAAATGACCGGCCTCAACTACTTTGCCATCACGGCGAACTCAGGTGTCGATCAGTTCTCGAACGTCATCGAGAAATAGTCGGAGCGTTTTGTAGCCGAGGAGCTTTCGCGCTTTCTTCCATTTGAACCATTTGACTTGCTCTATCCCCTCCGATGCTTGCGGCGTAAAGTTCTTGGCGGACGTGTGCATCTCATACCAGTGAGTGGTTTTTACTCTGTAGTACCGGTTTTGAGAAAACCCATGCATCGTCGCACCCAGTGACTGCACCATAGTCAAGTTGGTGATTCCCAGTTCCTCGCTTACTTCTCGGAGAGCACATTCCTCGATTGTCTCTTTTCGCTGGCGTTTCCCCTTTGGTAGATCCCAGACTCCCTTCCTGTAAATCAGCAAGACCTGTAGTTTTTCTTTTTTCCTTCGGGTAACAATTCCTCCTCCAGCAACAATGTGGCGAAGGGCCTGGAATGGGTTTACATTCAGGACTGCAGAAGACGGAATCCGGTCGGCCAGAACCGTACCCGATTTCGGTTCAGCCAGATCATCCGGCATATCAAAAGAGGAAATCGCTACGACGCTTCCTTTGCCCCGCTTCCGAGCCCGGCGGAGGCTCCGGTCCAGTTTCAGCGGTGTGCCGTTGACTCGAATGTCACTTCCCGACTCGAGCGTCTGTATCTGCTTGTCTGTAGCGTTGAAATAGTAAAGCATCTTTGAAAGGTCAATTCCAATCGGGCGATGGTTCAATGGCGGATCACCCGGTTGTTACTTCAGTCGCCGACTCGTTTTATTGTACAACCAATGGCTTTCTGAACCGGACTCGTGATCTCGATATTCTCGGTCATCAGCCTCATGGCCTCTATAAGGTACGGAGTCGCAGCGGCTGCATTACGTGCGTTATCGTCGATTGCTCCGCGATACCTAAGTGTTCGTGTGGAATCGAAAAGATACACATCAGGAGTTCGCACTGCACCAAAAGCATCTGCGAGAATGTTATCGACATCAGCAGCATAGCTGAAATTATATTGTGAATCCATTGCACGCTGGCGCATCGCCGCCAGCGACTCGGTAGTAGATCTCAGGGCCTCGTTCGAGTTCAGGAATATAACGCCAATCTCATTACCGGCTGCAACGGATGAAACAGTGTTGAATCTATCCTCCCACTTTTGCACCCACGGACACGTGTTGCAAATGAATACAACAAGCAGGCCGTTGGCGCCAAGCGCCTGGCTCAGGCTTGTGCTTTCGCCTGTTGTCAATGTAACTGCATGATCCACCAGCGGCATTGGCGAACCAATCGGCAATGGCTCAAACACCTGATCCATGCCCGACAGGAAACTGACCGATACCAGAAGTCCAACGATGCACAGAGCGGAGATTTTCATGTCAGGATAATGTCGGAGTGGAAAGCATGCGCCAGTCAGATTGATCTCCAGGTAAGCGGAGATATTTGTACAAGTTCTCCTTTCTCGATTGTCTCGCGGTCTTCCGGAAGGTGAACGATACAGTTTGCCCGCACCATGGTTGAGAAGATGTTCGACGCTTGCGGGCCGGCCATGTTCACTACAAGATCTCCGCTATCAGATTTTAACACACCCCTCGCGAAGTAGTGTAGGTCCACTTTCTTTTTGACAGTCTCGCCAAGGCGGGCTTCACTGAGACGAGCTGGCTCCATCCCGACAGAGGCTTCAATCAGCGGCCGGACATACATTTCAAAACATACACTCGCGGATACGGGATTACCGGGAAGGCCGAAGACTGGCACGCCCTTAAGGTCTCCGAACAATAATGGTTTACCGGGTCGCTGGCGCACTCTCCAGAAGATTGTCTCCATCCCTCGCTTTTCCAGCGCTTCCTGAACGAAATCAAATTCTCCAACAGATACTCCTCCCGCGAAAACAATGATGTCCGCCGCCTCTATGTCATCAAGTATTTCCTGGACGGATTCTCGTGAGTCTCGCGCGACGAAGGGTCCGAGGACAACTGCACCAGCAGCGGCCGCCTGTGCAGCCAGCGTAACACCATTGGAGTTTCGGATCTTGCCCGGGGATAACTCCTCGCCAGGTTCGACAAGTTCATCGCCTGTCGCAACAACGGCCACGACAGGCATCCTCACAACAGGGACCCTGTGTGCACCAATCGCAGCGAGAATTCCCACGGTAGAAGGAGTGATGCGAGTGCCTCGCCCAACAACCACGTCACCACGCGCAATGTCAGCACCTGATCGCCGGATGTGCTGGCCTTTCGGGGCCACAGTACGAATTGTGACCAATTCACCATCCGATAATGTTTGTTCGACCGGCACCACCGTATCTGCGCCTTCGGGAATTACTGCGCCAGTCATTATTCTGGAGCATGTCCCGGGCTGCACCGATTCGCGCGGAACAGCACCGGCGGGTATTTCCTCGACGACTCGCAGTGTCACCGGTGCCTGAGAAGCGTCGGAAGATACGACCGCATAACCATCCATCGCCGAATTGTCGAAAGGCGGAATATTGTCGTTGCTGACAATATCCTGCCCTGCCGTCCGGCCTACTGCTTGCGCAAGCAGGATTTTCTCAACATTGCAATTCAGGCGGGCGTCCAGGACGCGACCGAGTGCTTCCGTATACGAAACAAGTTCTTTCATAGTGCAATACTAACAACGGCGCTCATCAAAATGGTGTACTTTCAATAAACACCATCTCAAATATTAAAATAAATTATGATTCGACTGGACACCACGAATACACACGACTTTTACGAGATGACGCCGGCGATGCAGGAACGTGCGGATAATGCACATCAACAAGTCGTTTCGAAGAGTGGAAAGGGGGCCGAGTTTCTCGGGTGGCGCGATCTGCTGCTTTCGCCGAATGATGCCCTGCTCGAAGATCTGGTACAGACAGCTGAAAGGATACGCGAGGAGGCAGATGTCCTGGTTTGCATTGGAATTGGTGGTTCCTACCTCGGCGCACGGGCAGTCATTGATGCGCTTACTGAATTTTTTCCCGTGGACGACGGGGGGCCGGAGATAATATTCGCTGGCCACCATATGGGCGATGCATATCATTCACAGCTGCTTCGGTATCTCGAGGGAAAGTCAGTTTTTGTGAATGTCATCTCGAAAAGCGGAACCACCCTGGAGCCGGCTCTGGCTTTTCGGTTCCTTCGAAACTGGCTGGAGGCCCGCTTTGCGGATGCCGACAAGCGCATTATTGTTACAACGGACCCCTCGAAGGGTGCACTTAACATCCTGCAATCGGAAAGGGGGTACACCAAATACGTGATACCGCCCGACGTTGGAGGCCGGTTCTCGGTACTGACACCCGTGGGCCTGCTGCCTATCGCGGTTGCCGGCGTTGATATCCAGGCGCTTTTTTACGGAGCCGTCTCGAAGCTCAAGGAGATTGATTCCGAAAAAGGGAACGATGCTGTACAATATGCAGCGACACGCGTGGGGCTATTCGAAAAAGGTTTTTCAACGGAAGTCCTGGCCTGCTTCGAGCCCGCCCTCAGCGGTATCGGCGGATGGTGGCAGCAGCTATTTGGAGAAAGCGAGGGCAAGGAACACACGGGAGTATTTCCTGCCGCGCTGCAATACTCAACAGATCTGCACTCCATGGGCCAGTACATGCAGGACGGGGAACGGAAACTCATGGAAACATTTCTGATGATTGATTCGCACAAAAGCGCGTTGACCGTTCCGCCATCAGAAGACAATCTTGATGGGCTTAACTACATCAGCGGCAAGGAAGTTACATTTGTTAACCGGCAGGCATACGAAGGAACCTCGAGGGCGCATCGAAATGGCGGTGTACCTAACATGACAGTCTGGCTCGACTCACTGACGCCAGACTGCATCGGTGCAAGTTTATACTTTTTTGAACATGCAGTTGCCATCTCCGGGTACCTCCTCGGAGTCAACCCGTTCGACCAGCCGGGTGTCGAAGCGTACAAGAATGAGATGTTTCAGCTGCTCGGCAAGCCCGAAAAACCAGCCTGAACAAGCGGTGGAAAAGTACCCTCGCTAGAGCTACTGTTATGCACATCTAAAGCCGAGTGTTGATAACCGCATGGTCCCGAGTTTTTACCAAGGGTTTCTCCACCATCAACAATTTGTGGATAGGGGCCGCCAACTTTCTGTATGTGTTGAGAGCCTGGTTGTGGAAATGTTGGCAAAGATTACGAATGCGGCTAACTGTTGTCCGCTGGTGCAATTCAGCATTTGTGCGTGTTGACAACGGGAATAAGCTTTCAACAGAACTTGAGTCAAGGATATTGATAACTCTTTTACCAACATTCTAACACTCCCTACTACTACAAGATTATATTTATATAATACCTTCTTTATTATAAGTGTGTGTGTAAATCACTCTGAGCACGTCGAATACAGAATTTTATAATTATGATTAAGCGAATTATCGTTGCACTGGATTCTGACTCAGACACCCAGGTAGCAACCCGGCATGCCACTGAAATTGCCCACCGGACAGGTGCCCGAATTACAGGTCTTGCTGTCGTTGATACACAGAGTATCGATTCAAGTGCTCGAGGTGGAGGAATCGGTAGTTTCTACTATGCCGAGAAGTTAAAGAGTAAACTTACCGAGGAGTCCCGCGAAGCTGCCAGGAGTCTGATCGCGAGATTCGAGAAGTACATGGATAAGCAGGATGTTGAACATGTTGAATCGGTTGAGGAAGGAGTCCCGTTTGAGAGAATCATAGAGGACCTGAAATACCATGACCTCCTTGTGATTGGTAAGGACCCCCACTTCTTTTATGCACATCCCAAGAAAGAAACACACACACTCGCACGGGTCGTCAAGAACACGATCAGTCCGACATTGATTGTAGGAAATTCTTATCACGAGGTGAAAAACGTAGTTGTCGCTTACGACGGAAGCGCTTCTGCTGCACGATCAGTGCAAAGCCTCGTTCAATTGCGCCCGTTCGGAGATGATATCAGTATATCGCTTTTGAATGTGTACCACGGTGACTCAAACGAATCGAAACTATTGCTCGAACTGCTTTCGAAGTATTTGACGGCTCATGGGTTTGAATCTAAATCCAGAAGTATGGAAGGCCGAAAACCGGACGAAGAAATTATCAAATACGCGACTGAAATGAAGGCCGACCTTATCGTCGCCGGCGCTCATGCAGTCTCTGCAATCAAACGAATGGCATTCGGATCAACGACATCAGCTCTGCTTAACGATTGTGATACTCCTCTTTTTGTAGACTGCTAAAGTGTCGCCACGATCATCGCCAGTGGATGCGATGCACCGCGCGCCCATCAGACTGTAACCAGACCGCACCCTCGCTTGCCGTTGTCAGAACCCTGGCGGGCATCTCTCTCCAGCGATCCACAATCTCTTCGTCAGGAAGCCCAAACCGGTTATTGCTTGCAAAACTGATTACCGCAAAGGGAAGATTCTTTTGAGATTGAATGGAACGCACAAAGGCCAGGCTAGAGCTCGTGCGACTACCATGATGCGGCACCTTGATGACGTCGACCGACAGTACACTCCTCATCTTCCCGACAATAAACTGCTCGACTTCTGACTCGATATCTCCGGTAAAGAGAAAAGATGTAGATCCATAGTCAATGCGGACAACAAGTGATCTGTTGTTCACATCGGTTTGAGGACCCCTTCCAAGAATGTGTGTTCGAAAACACGGGATATCTACAGTCGTTGCCGTCCCTGGAACGTGCTCTGCCACCCCGGCTAATTTTGTTCTGAGTGAAGTTTTCCTAAACAGCTCAGAGTCATAATCATTCTCGCTTTGAAGTATTCTTTCGATGTCTACCATCTCAAGCAAATGGTACAATCC
>JABDKO010000040.1 GCA_013002165.1 Rhodothermales bacterium
AGGTTATGGAGCGCTTTCGATTGAGCACTCAAGCAACGTCTTGGTGGAGAGGAATTCGTTCGCTCTTAACGAGTCGTACAGAATTGAACCGTTCAGGCCAGCAGGAGTTCGAATTCGACAATCCACCTGCTTGTTTACCAACAACATTGTTGCGCTAAACGTAAACGGCTGGGGAATCGGCGTTTCGGGGGTTTCGAGTTTAACCCTCGATTGCAATGACGTCTGGAATAACGATCTTGGTTCCTATTCAGGGGTTTCTCCTGGAGCTAGTGACTTCTCGGCAAATCCAGAGTTTTGCAACGTGGGCTTGGGTGATCTCTCGCTAAGTAGTTCATCGCCCTGTCTCGACGTAAACAACGCTTTATGTGGACAGGTTGGAGCAGTTGGCCTTGGATGCTCTGTTGCTCTTGGCGTTGGAGAGGAGACTGAAGGGACCGTCTCTGTGCTATCGGCTCGGCCTGTTTCGCAGGGAGCAGTGTTGTTTTCCCTTCATGCGCCCGCAGGTGACATCTCTTCGGACCTTTCTGTTTTTGATTTGAGAGGCCGGCTAGTTTACCGTGCAGAAAAGGCTTTTTCACCGGAGTCTCCAGATCATGTTTGGACTCGTAATCATGGCCTTAGTTCGGGAATCTACTTTGCGAGACTAGGTACGGATCGAACCCTCGCAAGAACCAAGGTGCTGATAGTTAGGTAGGGCTTCTTTGGGGAGAAACTGGTGTGCGAAAGAGCGGGATGATCCTCTTGACTCTTCTGGTAGTCGCATGTGCACACAGCGCTTATGCGGACTCACTTTCTGTCGTTGTTCGCCTAAAGGATAGCGTTAGCCCTCCTGCAATAACGTCGTCTCCAGATTTTGGAATTGCGTCCTTAGATTCGATTGGCAATGAGTTTGGAATAGTTTCTCTCGAACCGTTTTCTCCGGACCCTCCGGGGGACGCTTCAGAACGCGGTGTTTTTGCCCGTCTGTATTCAGCCTACTATCCAGACACAACTAATTGGGATTCTCTTTTAACAAGATACGATGCTGATACAAATCTGAGCCTTTGCCTGATGGATACGCTTTCAATCGAATTGTATTCGGCTCCAACGGATGAATACTTTCAATACCAATGGATGCTTGACAATGACGGTTCATCCGGTCAACACCCAGGGGGAAGTTCAGCATTAGCAGATATCGATGCTGTGGAAGCTTGGGCATTTACAGCAGGATCAAGCGAAATCATCATTTCCGTAAGTGATGACGGAATTTTTACTGCACATCCCGATTTGGACAGCCAGCTTTGGGAGAACCGGGCAGAAATTGATGGGGATGGCCCCGACGACCCTCCAGATGATGATGACGAAAACGGGTACAACGATGACTACTACGGTTACGACTTCGTTGAGATGGACGGCGACCCGAGCATAAACAACCCAGAACCTACGGAAGAAGCTGGGCAGATTCACGGCACAGCGGTTGCGGGCATTGCTGTTGCATCACGAAACAACTCCGGAACAAACACGGGCGTCGTAGGTGTCGCCTATGACTGCAAACTTATGGGAGTTAGACTCGGGGCGGGTGGGGAGAACCGAAACGCTGTTCGGTTTGCAATTTCGGCTATTCTGTATGCCACCGGAAACGGAGCGCGAGTTGTCAGTCAATCCTGGGGTTTCGCGAAGGATAATCTTGCTGATCTCGTGTTTGACGCCGTTGAGGATGGTTTTGCGGACGGAGATTCGATTCTTTGGGTTATTTCCTCGGCAAACGGGGGAATTGATCCGGATCCTCAAGAGTCCATAAACAAGCTTGCTGTAAACACCCCGAGTGGACACGAGGTATTTGAGGACTTTCGGATCGTTGTAGGCAACGGTTGCTATACCGGTGAGCGCACCCCATCATCGAGCTTTGTCGACCCCTCATGGACAGGGGGACCATACCTTGGCCCGAGGCAAGACGTAACTGTGCTCGCTCCCGGTGGTCACTCGTCAGGATCTAACTGCCTACATGACACTGCAAACAAGCGTTTCTTGTGGGACAATGTTACTGAATACGAAGGTTCTAACCCCGGTTACTGGTTCCACTCCTTTGGTGGAACCTCAGCAGCCCAACCCCACGTGGCAGGCATTGCAGCACTACTGTTCTCAGACGACCCTGAATTGAAAGCTTCAACAGCAAAACTGATCATTGAACAAAGTGCCATTGACGTAACCAGTGATCCAGCGGCGTCAGCAACTCTCACCGGTCCGGATGTCTACTCAGGTTATGGCTATGCCAACGCACACCGCGCCTTACTCTATCCTATGGTTTTGGAGCCAGCTGCTTCAGAAACACTGTGGTGCGGAGATACGATTGATCTTGAATGGCGCGTACCAAAAACAAACACGAACAAAGATACCTGTGACGTCTACGTTTCCTACGACGGAGGCGGCACATATACCTCAATTGCCACTGACCTGGTCTTCACCTCCTACCCAGGAACGTACTCGTGGACCGTGCCAGAACCAACCGAAGATCACATCGATGAGGTGTTCTTCAAAGTAATCGCAAGACATGACGAAGAAGGGGCAGGCGACTCAAGGTACTCAGTCGCAGACACGTCTGACTTCGCCGTCACGATCCGAAAGTCACTAAGCGGAACCATCTCCGCAGACACCACCTGGGCTGCACGAGCAGTCGTGGAGGGTGACCTGACGATTCCTTCCGGCAAACTGCTCACGGTAAACCCCGGATCGGTGATTCACTTTAAAGAAGGGGACGCGACCTCTGGGGGATCTGATGCTCTGAAAACCGAGCTGATTGTAAAAGGCAAACTCAAAGTAGCAGGCTCTACCACATCTCCTGTCACGCTGCAGTCTCGCGAGAGTACGCCGAGTGAAGGCGACTGGTATGAGATTAGTGCAACCACGAGTTCAGGTGTAGTCGAACTTTCGCATGTAACTGTTCGCGATGCGATTTACGGATTGGTGGCAGCTGGGGACACGACGATAGTCGACACCTGTGCATTCCTGGCCAATGAAAACCAAGATCTCAAACTGGGCGATAGCCCGGATGTTTGCACCGTGACCGGGTGCACTATCACAGTTGGGGGTGGAACCGGAATTGACGCACAGAGTGGTGGCAACATGGTCCTGCTCAACAACACGATTCAATGCGACAGCCTCACGACAAACGGAATACTGCTAGAAGGCCCAGATGCGACAGTGACAGGAAATACGATTGAGGACTGCACGGCTGGAAATGCAGTCTACGTCTATTCCGGATCTCCCGAGCTGACAAAGAACACAATTAAGGACTCGAAGTACGGCATTCTTGTAGATGGAGGTTCGCCCGATATCGGGA
>JABDKO010000046.1 GCA_013002165.1 Rhodothermales bacterium
CCATCAAGCTGCTGCTGGCATCACCTGTGATGCATGTGGATGAAACCTCCTTGAAACTGGACAAGAAGAACCACTGGGTGCACGTGTGCTCCGCCGGTGACATTACGCTCAAACGCCTGCATGCCAAACGCGGCGCTGAGGCGATGAATGAGATCAATATCATTCCCCGTTACGGCGGTGTCATCATCCACGATTGCTGGGCCTCGTACTTTAGCTATCGTACGCCCGGAATCCGGGGTGAGCAGGATGCTCGAACAGGATCACGAGTCTGTCTGGAATGTTAATTCCATTGTTCATTATGAGTAATGGTATTGATCTCTTTGACTGTGACAAAGATGAGTTTGAGCGGCAGTGACTGACGGTGTGCCCGTCAGGTGATGTAGTCCGCTGACAAAGGGGATTGAGGTAGAGATCAACGTGCCAAGATGATCCTCGAGACTGAATGTTGAAAGGCTGAAGAACATGAACCCATTCATCCGCCTCTACGGGTTGAAAAGTAGCCACGGTGAAATTGATCTGATACACCGTGCAGGAACTCAAGCTGTAATTGATAGCTGCAGTTTGACGAATGATGACTCACAATTAGCGGGTTATCAGGGCATCGCATATTGTCACAGACTGCTATGCGACTTCCTGCCGACTTGCGGAAAGCAAGGGCAAAGAGTGCGATGGGCAGCCAACCCAACATGTCTGAGTCCAGACAGGCAAACCGGGGAAGGCCGACAGCGAATTTTAAGGGGGCACGGCCCCTATGACGTGTCGGCTGGCGGAGCTTCCGTAGTAGTCCGAGGTGGGGAAAGCCCATCACATGGCGAAGGGAAGCAGTTCAAGCATGTTTGTGTTCTACATTAATCGACCCAGTGAGGTGAAGACCTTTGATAATCGATGACCTACAACGCAAACTCGCTACATGGACAGCGACGGATCCGACTCGACGCGTAGATCGGTTGCTGCGCCTGATTGCAGAGCACGACTGGCTTACAGAAGCGGCAAGAATCACGCTGTCATCATCTGGCGCAAAAACGCCTGGCGTTGACGGCATGACCAGGCAGCATCTGGGGCCAGAAGTGCTTCCCGACTTTCTGGAGCACATCCGTGAGGATCTGCTCGCAGAGAAGTACCTACCTGCCCCAGCACGAAGGATTTATATCCCGAAGGCTAATGGTAAACGACGACCACTGGGCATAGCGACGTTGCGCGACCGGATCGTACAACGGGCGATGCTGATGGCCATGGACCCTATCTGGGAGAATGATTTTCACAGTCTCTCTTACGGGTTCCGACCGGAACGAAGTGTTCACCATGCTATTCGTACTGTGAAATTGCAGCTAACGGACAGTACTGACACAAGTGGCCGGTGGGTCATAGAGGGAGACCTCGCCAGTTATTTTGATACAGTGCATCATCGGCTGTTGATGAAGTCTGTCCGCAAACGTATTCGTGACACTCGTTTCATGTCTCTGTTGTGGAAGTTCATCAAAGCTGGGCACGTAGACGCCGGACTTTTCCGTGCGGCCAGCGAAGGAGTCGCGCAGGGAGGCGTCCTTTCCCCGATACTTTCAAACATCATGCTCAATGAATTTGATCAGTATCTGGACAAGCGCTATCTTAGCAAGAAGGCGCGAAAGGATCGCTGGTACAACAACTACAGTATCAAGGTTAATCGACCGTCTGCCAAGGGTATTGTTCGTACATGGAAACCCTCCGTTTCATACTGTCGGTATGCTGATGACTTCGTCATTGTCGTTAAAGGCACCAAAGATCAGGCGGAGGTAATTCGGGAAGAATGTCGGGGATTTCTGGAACAAGAGCTAAAGCTGACACTCAACATGGAGAAGACTCATCTTACCCATGTTAACGACGGCTTTGTTTTCCTTGGTCATCGAATCGTGCGCAAGCGTAGTCGCCACGGCGACATGCGTGTTGTCACGATGATCCCATGGGAGAAAGCACGTAATTTCAGAAAATCGTTGACGGCTCTGCTGTCGGGAAATCATAGTGAAGCAGGTGTTGATGTTGTGCGAATGTTGAATGCGCGTTTGTTGGGCTGGTCTACGTTCTACCAGTTTGTTGACAATCGTGCTGTTGTTTTCAATCGTATTGATCGAGCTGTCTTTTGGAAATTTGCCCATTGGATGGCCAGAAAATACCGTTGCCGTATCAAAGCATTGCTGATACGTTGGTTTAAGTCGCCGGAACCCAACGCGTCAAAGACGTGGGTTCTATACGACACGGTCCATGGGCAGCACCGTCGTGCTGTCTTGCAACGGCTGGTGGGTCGCCCCAAAGGTCTTTTCAAGTGGCGCGGCCCTTCTGTCAATCCGTATCTGAGAACCGATGAACGCAGAACTCTGACCTCCCGTTATGCTGATGTAGCTATTGCCATGAGTAATGCTTGAATGGAGAGCCGGATGCGCTGGAAGGTGCATGTCCGGTTCGGGGAGGAGAGGCAGGGAAACGGCTCGACCGCGCCCTGTCTCTTACTCCACAGCAGTCTGAGGATGGTCTGTGCGGATCGCACTTGCTCAGAGAGTTGGAGTTCGTCATTGATTCCAACGGCTACGCATGGGCGCTGAACATGAAGCGCTTACTCAAGGAGACGTGCGCGCGGGTAT
>JABDKO010000047.1 GCA_013002165.1 Rhodothermales bacterium
TGGACGGTCGGGAAGCCATGGAATTGGACATTTACAGAGTACAATCTGATTGTCGAATCGACGTCTCCGGTAGTCGCCGCCGAGGTTGATCCATTTCACCGCACACCGGATTTCAACCGCTTGAACAATCATAGTTCATTCCCGGTTAATGCGCGACTTTTTCAGCCTCCGCAACCCAACGCGGATACATATTCGATCGGCTACAGGCCATTGATAGATTTCTCGGAAACTCATGGTGCTGGCTTTGGTGCCACTGCTCGAGGCAGGTATATCATGAACAACCATATCGCGGAAGCGATGGTCAAGTTCTGGCCGGAGGTCATCGCCGACCCAAGAGGCGAAACGTTCGTTGACGGCATCGACTGGCATTTCGGATATTCGCGACTTCTGGGGATACCCGCTAATGGACTCCGGGTCCAGGGATCGATCGACAAACACCTCGGGATTGTCGAGAATCGTGCAGGTATTACAAAGTCATTTAACAAGATTGTCGGACAGCAGCGATACGAAAAAATCGTAAGTCTGACTGTCGGACATCAGTTCCGCGAATCGGATCAGGGATTTAACGGGGTAATCGAAGCACTTCCGGGTCGCCTGTGGACGTCCGGAAATATTATGAGTGCGCTCATCGAGTTTGTGGCCGACGGTGGTCTGAACAGCTTGCGTGCCGCCGTCGAATTTGGAGGACCGCTCGACAATCCCAGCGATCCATCCGCAGCTATTTTCGGGAGTCGCGCATCGGTTATCACAGTGGAGGGTGGCGTTGGTCGGACTAATGGCACATTCACTGGAAAGATATCTGCCGCTGCAGAAGTCGGAAACAACGACCTTGTCTTTCAGAAGCGACGCATTCTGGGAAGTGCTCCTTTAGAATCGCAGTGGAGGAATCCCGCCTCCAGGACTCTTTCGTCTGCTCTCTTTGGCCAGCTCGAAGATATTCAATTCAGCCCTGTCTCGAATCGGGGGCCGGTAGCATACTTGCTCGGCGACTATTTCAATGCGACGCCGTCCGGGTTTGGCGCCCTGACCGGAAGTAATCTCGTTTCCGCAAATGCATCGATCAGTGCTGCGAAAGGCCCTGCGTCCGCCGAGTTATTCGCAGGGATTGGTCAGGTTTGGGACATTGTTGACGAGTTCGAAACGGACCGTTTTCTTGCCGATGCAGGATTAGGCGTTGCGCTTGACGTAGCATCGATTCCGCAGCTGTCACGGTGGGTAGACCAATCTTCAGTCCTGTCTAATTTACAGCTAACGGCACTTTTCCCCGTCTGGGCGAGTGATCCTCAGCGTATCGATCCGACCGATGACAAGTTTGAGTTCCGCTGGCTGCTAGGCGTCAAGGTTGCAAACTAGTTTGCTTTCTTCCGGATCTGGTAGATATAGCCGTCGAAAGACGCGATATACAATTCGTTCGAGGCATCCACACCGAATGACGAGATTCGAAGATCGGTGTCGGCAAGTTCTTTGTTGTCGACAGGGTCGAGGGATGCATTCAGCGCCCAGATTCTACCCGTTACAAAATCAGCGTATATATAATAACCTTGCAGATCATTTACCGCCGAACCTCTGTATACGAAGCCTCCCGTTACTGACTTCCCGCTTCTTCGACCATAGTCAATGATCGGTTGAACCAGACCTGTCTTGTCACATCCGGACGATGGTTCGTAACAACCGCCACCCTCCTGGATATTCCAGCCGTAATTCTTGCCTGACTCTACAATGTCGATCTCTTCAAGGTCGTTCTGGCCGACATCACCTGTCCACAATTGCTCTGTCTCGGAGTCGAAACTAAACCGCCACGGGTTGCGGAGGCCGTACGCAAATATTTCTTCAGCATAACCGTCAGAATTCCCTGCGAACGGATTATCCGGTGGAATCGCATAGTTCTTTCCAGCAACAGTAGAGTCTACATCGATTCGTAGAATCGTACCGAGCAGTGTCGATAAATTCTGGCCGTGACCGAGGGGGTCGCCGCCGCTGCCGCCATCTCCAACGCCTACATACAAGTACCCGTCAGGACCAAACGAGACCTGCCCACCATTGTGGTTTCCAAATGGCTGACCGACCTCCAGAATGACCAGCTCTGAATCTCTGTTTGCCGTCCCGGCGTCGGTTGCATCAACCGAGTAGCGTGAGACTACAGTTCTTCTGGGATTGTCAGCGCTGTAATAGACATAGAAGTATCCATTGTTTTCATAGTCCGGATGAAAGGCAAGGCCAAGCAAACCTTCTTCATTTCCGCCATCATTGACGCGATCCTCAATATCAAGAAACACACTTGATGTGGCAACATTGGAACTGTTGTCAAAGACGTTTATAACGCCTCTCTGCTCAACGACGAAAAGCCTGTTGGTCCCATCACCTGGATGTTGAATATCGACAGGTCTTGTAAACTCGAGACTCGGAAAAGCTTTAACAATCTCGTATGAGCCTGATACCTGTGAGTCACAGGACATCGCGAGCAGTACGGTCATAAAAAAGACCATGATAAATCCTCTGGCACGCATATTCCCTCTAGTGTCTTTATAGTCCATAAATGTCAGCATACTTGGTCCGGGCATAGCGGAGCCAGCTGGATGAGTCCAGGCTTGATCCGGTTGCGGAGATCATGAGATCTTCCGCGGTCATCTTCCGCCCGTGCCGATGTATTTTCTGTTTCATCCAGTCCAGAATATCATCAAAAGATCCTTTTTCGATGAGCTCTTCTGTACCCGGTATATCTTTTTTGAGTGCGTCATAAAGCTGTGTCGACATAAGGTTTCCGATAGCGTATGTCGGGAAGTAGCCAAACGCACCTAACGCCCAGTGAATATCCTGCAAGACGCCTTTGTCGTTGGACGGAGGAGTCAGCTCCAAATAGTCGTGCATTTTCTGATTCCAGGCATCTGGAAGATCATCGACCGCTACCGTGCCTTCGAAAATAGATTTCTCCAATTCGTACCGCAGCATGATGTGGAGGTTGTAGGTCAACTCGTCCGCTTCGACTCGTATGAATGACCGGTTGACTGCATTTACTGCGCGGTAAAATGACTCGGGCGTTGCAGATGCCGGCAGCCCGGGGAAATACGAACGCAGTTTGTCGAAGTGCCCGACCCAGAACGGCCGCGACCGACCTACGAGATTCTCCCAGAACCGTGACTGTGACTCGTGAATGCCAAGTGATGTACCACGTGCCAGTGGAAGCCGGGCGAGCGAGTGATCAATGCCTTGCTCATATAATCCATGACCGGCTTCATGCAGTGTGCCGAAGAATCCTGGATTGAAAAAGTTCTCATCTATGCGGGTGGTAATTCTTACATCATCAATTGAGAAGTTGATGGTGAACGGGTGAGCCGACAGATCTTGACGACCCCGGTTGAAATCGTACCCGAAAGACGTGATGATGTCGACACCGAAGTCCCACTGCTGCTGATGAGGATAGGTGCGGCGCAAGATTGATGTGTCGACCTCTGGTGCATCAGCTATAGTATCTACGAGGCTTACCAGTTCGGATCGCAATGGATCGAAAATGGAATCCAGCCTGCCAGCGGTGAGGCCGGGTTCATACTCATCCAGCAGGGCATCATACAGGTGCTCGCTATATCCGAACGCCTCAGCCTTTTCTCGATTCAGTTCAATGAGGTCCGTGAGATGCGGCGCGAAGGCTTTGAAATTATTTTCGGCACGGGCATCGCGCCATGCATCCTTCGCTCTGGAAACGGCACCGGCAATTTTCCCTACCAACTCGGGAGAAAGCTTCGAGTTCTTTTCGTAGTCCTCCAGTCCGACCTCAATAAGGCGTCGATCATTTGAGTGTTCCGGTTGCTCAAGGGCGTAGTCGTGTAGCGAATGCAGCAGGTCGCCCAATTCGTTCGACGTCGCTATTTCATGAGCAAGAGTCTCCAACGTAGTCGACTGATGTGCACGGGCATTACCGGAGCCCGGCGGCATATACGTCTCCTGGTCCCAATCCAGGACTGCCGCGGCATTCTTGATGTCCGAGACGCGATGGTAAATCGACTTGAGTTTTGAGAGAGAATCCGTCACTGTAAACGCGAGATATTGGTGCAGATTGCGACAATACTCGTAGCCCCGGTGTTCGTTCGCAGAATCACTGCAATCCCGGAAAATTTCAAGCTAGCCGCGCGCAATGCTGATTTGCCGGGCGAGACACATATGTTAGACGCTTGAAACCGGGGAAACGTTGGGGCGCATCAGGAAATAGTAGAGGACAAAAGAGATGGCAAATCCGGTGAACCACGCTGCCTGGTACAGGATCGATATCGACTCTATGTACCATCCCGCGAGCGCGGAAGCTACGCCGACAGCGAGAGCGATCATTGCATTCCAGTTTATCCCCATGCCGCCGAATGCATACATGCCTTCAGGGAGATAAAGATCGTTGACCTTGAGGTATTTTTTTCGAATAACGAAGTAGTCACAGAGCATGATGCCGAGAATTGGTCCAAGCATGCCACTGATGATGAGAAGGACGCTGGAAATCTCGTCGAGGAGCCACCACGGGCAGATTGCGATCCCGATAATTCCCGTGATCACGCCTCCAGCTCGAAAACTTATTTTTCTGGGATTAAGATTGGCAAATGCGTTGGCAGGTGCAATTACGTTTGCAGCGATATTCGTACTCAGTGTCGCAATGATCATAAAGATCTGCGCAATGATAACAGTGGCAGGATTGTCGAACTTGCCAAGCAGGGTGACGGGATCCCAGGGTGCATCTTCGCCGATTATGATATCTCCGAAGTTTACGATCGCGGCGGCTGTCACAAAGATTCCAACGAATGAGTACAGCATCATTGCACCCGGCAGCCCGACGAATTGACCGACTACCTGATCTCTCTGATTTTTGGCGTAGCGTGTAATGTCGGAGATACTCAGGGACATGGTTGCCCAGAACCCAACCATACCCGTGAGCCAGAAAAGATAGGTTCGCCAATCCTGGCCTTTTACCGGGGGTGAGGCGATGACGGCAGTGACGATGCTTGAGTAGTATCGTCCATCTGTCGGAAGAGGTGCAGACCTCACCTGAAGTTGCACGCCGGCATCCCCCTTGACGATATCGTTGAACACTACTGATGTTGGAGAAACCCCCAGTGGGATATCTGCATCCGGAATCGGAAACCACGCCACGTTGTCAATCGACGAATTGTTGAACGCCGTCCGATACTCGGCAGCTTTCGGTTGATCGTTCGTGTCGACTAGCGGTGTTATTCGCAACGCAAGACCGTCATCATTTTGAACAATCTGCCCGGTCGGAGTCTGGAGCTGGTAGCTTTTTTCCAGAACGTTGCCGAAGCCGCCTGCCTCGACGGCGCCCCAGCCGATAAGTACGACTCCGATTGCGATAAGGATCGGTGCAGCAAATGTCTCCAGCCACTTGATACTTTCCGGTCCCTTCCAGATGAAGTAGATGTTCAGTAGCCAGAACAACCCGAAGCCGATAAACTTACCCGGGACCAGCCCGATTGGATCTATTGCTCCGGCAAAAAACAGCGTCCTGTAAATCTCATAAAACGCGAGTCCACCAATCCATGTCTGGATGCCAAACCAACCACAGGCGACTACTGCCCGAACGATTGATGGTACATGGATGCCGATTGTGCCAAATGAAGAACGGCCAACAACCGGAAACGGTATCCCGTACTTGACGCCTGCGTGTCCGTTCAAAACCATCGGCGCAGTAATGATCAGGTTGGCGAGTCCGATGATAACGAGCGCAGCTATCCAGCTGAGTCCCGCGGTCATCATGTAGGATGCAAGCAGATACGTTGGAATGCATACTGCCATTCCAACCCAGATAGCTGCCATGTTCCACATGCTCCATGTCCGATCGCCGGGCGGGATGGGGGCCAGGTCTTCTCCGTACAACGGTGACGATGTTATACGGGGGTCAAGGGCAGGGTCTTGATCAGTCATCGGGAGCGATTTATGATTGTTCAACTACGGGCTAAGCTATACTGTATTCATCGGCTATATTCAGAGCATTAGAAATTATTGCGAGTCCTTCGTCGACCTGATCCGTCGTGACGCACAATGGAGGCGCTATAAAGATCCAGTTCCATCTGACAAAGGTGAACATTCCGGCTTCGCGGATCATGGCGGCGATGCGACGTGTCGGTTCAGAGTCAGCCGCTGAAGCATTCCACGGAACCAGCGGCTCCCGGCTATCTTTGTCCCGTACCAACTCGATGCAACCAAGAAGACCGGTGTTGCGGAAGTCTCCGAGGGATGCGTGTTTTCCGGCCAGTTCGCAAACCTCCTCGTTGATATATGCGCCCATGGCTTTCGCATTGCTAACAAGATCCTCGTCATCATAGACGTCCAGCACAGCCAAAGCAGCAGCGCACGCCACAGGGTGAGCGGAGTAGGTAAGGCCAAGCGGGAGAGGGCGGTCGTCAAAGGCCCCCGCGATTTCAGGCGTGGTGATAACGGCTCCGAGAGGTATATATCCGGCTGTCAGACCTTTGGCCATACACATGATATCTGGCTCAACGTCATGATGTTCGATGGCAAACATCTTTCCGGTACGACCGAACCCGCTCATCACCTCGTCACAAATTGTAAGTATTCCGTACCGTTTTGCTATCTCGCTGACGCGTTGCCAGTAACCGGGTGGATACTTGATACATCCTGATGAGCCGGACTCACCTTCCATAAGTATCGCTGCTACAGAGGAAGGGTTTTCGAACTGGATGACTCTTTCCATGTGGTCAGCTGCCCGCTGTGCGCATTCCTCCGGGGACGTGCTGTTCCACGGGCATCTGTAGTAATACGGATTTTCTACGTGGACAAAGTTCGGCGCAGCGAGGGCATCGATCGCGTGTTTGCGCGGATCCCCTCCGGCGGACATGGCGGCATACGTACCACCGTGATAGGACCGGTAGAGACTGATAATCTTCGATCTCCCGGAATATACACGAGCAAGTTTGATCGCATTTTCTACCGCTTCTGCCCCACCGAGCGTGAAGAAGGTTTTGGATAGTTTGCCGGGGGTTATCTCGGCAAGCTTCTTTCCAAGGAGGCCTCGTGCTTCCGTTGCCATTCCGGGATACGCATAGCTTATCTCCTTCATCTGTGCGGCAACTGCTTCCTGTACACGAGGATGTCCGTGTCCGATATTTACGTTCATCAGCTGTGACGAAAAGTCGATGTACCGTTTTCCGTCGCGGTCGAACAGGTAGACGCCTTCTGCGCGGTGCATGTTTATGGGATGCAGGTTGCCCTGGGGGCTCCACGAAAAGAGCGTGTAGTCGAGGTTGTTACGCAGAATTTGTTCAGCTGACATAGAGTGTTTTAAGACATGGGTTTCGGGTTAGCTCATCCAGTTGGTCCAGGCATCAGGGTTCCACTTTGTTGTGGTCTTCTTGAGTTTTGTCCAGAACTCGATGGAGCTCTCACCGGTAATGTCGCAGACGCCGAATTTGGATTCGTTCCATCCGCCAAATGAGTATGGCTCGCGCGGAACCGGCACGCCGATGTTCACGCCAATCATACCTGCGTTTGCCCGATTGATCACTTCGCGCGCGAGGCCTCCGCTCTGGGTGAAGACTGCAGCTGCGTTTCCATAGTCCGACCGGTTTTCGAGATCAATCGCCTCGTCCAGATTTTCGGCGCGGATGATGACGATTACCGGACCGAATACCTCCTCACGTGCAATAGCCATATCGGGAGTGACGTGGTCAATTATGGTAGGGCCGACGTAGAATCCGCCCTCTGAACCTTCAACACGGGCGCCTCGACCATCGAGTAGTACTTTTGCGCCTGCTGCCTCAGCTTCGGCGATATACTGTTCGATTCTTCCACGTGCTGCCTCAGAAATGACCGCTCCCAACTCTTCGCCGGGTCGGATGCTCTTCGCGACCGTAATCATTCGACTGATGATATGATCAACGTTGCCGACTCCGACCATGGATGCGGCAGCCATACATCGTTGACCGGCACACCCTGACATTGATGCGACCACATTTGTTGCTGTCATTTCCTCGTGCGCATCCGGCAGAACGATCAGGTGATTCTTGGCACCGCCGAGGGCGACACACCGCTTCAAGTTTGAGGTAGCTCGTCGGTAGACAATCCTTGCGACTCGGGTCGATCCTACGAAAGCTACAGCCTCGATCTCCGGGTGGTCACAAATTTCCTCGACAATTTCCTGCCCGCCATTTACGATGTTGAAAACACCATCAGGAAGTCCGGCCTCTTCAAACAACTGCGCCATCCGGAAGGCAGAAATCGGGACAATCTCTGACGGTTTGAGGACCATGCAGTTACCGAGTACCAGCGCGTTGGGCACGGTCCAGTGAGGTACCATAAAAGGAAAGTTGAATGGGGCGATAAATGAAACAACACCGATCGGTTTTCGCTCAACGCGGCACTCGACTCCCTTGCTGACCTCCATGAACTCGCCGGTTACAATTTGCGGCATCGAACATGCGAACTCCGTTAGCTCGATGCTTTTATCAACTTCGGCCAATGATTCACTCATTGTCTTGCCGTTTTCGATATGAACAATCTCAGCCAGTTCATCCCGGTCGCGTACGAGCAGCTCCCGGTAGCGGAAAAACACCTGTGTTCTTTCCTTGAGCGTCATTTCCGACCACGCCGGAAACGCGCTTGCGGCTGCGGCAACCGCATCGTCCAGTTCGCCTCTGCCTGAGAGGGGAACAGTCGAGATAGTCTCTCCGGTAAGAGGCGTGACTACGTTGAGGACTTTTGAATCAGAATCCTGAAACTGACCACGAATATAATTGCGAACGGGTTCGAAGCGTTTCTCGATCACTTGCATTGGATCCTCCGGCGATCAGTTCTACCCCTTGATGATGCCAAAACTTACGGAAAAAATTCCTAGGTTAATATTTGAAAACTGGCTCCAAACAGCCACTTCACTAACGTAAACCGAACGAAGCGATGTCGATTCTAATCAAGGGCGGCAGAATAGTAACTGCAGGTACCGACGAGGTAGGTGATATATTCATCGAGGGTGAGAAGGTCCGCGCTGTCGGCAAGCGTCTCCCGTTTGACGCTGAGGAGACTATCGATGCCTCTGGAAAGGTCGTTGTCCCCGGTGGTATCGATCCGCATGTGCATCTGGACATGCCGTTCATGGGCACATCTTCGAGCGATGACTACTCGAGCGGGACGGGCGCGGCGCTGCACGGCGGTACCACCATGGTTATTGATTTCATTCTTCAAACGCAGGGAGACTCGCTTTCGAATGCCCTCGGAGAATGGCAGCGAAAGTCAGACGGCAAGGCTGTGGGCGATTATTCGTACCACATGGCTGTCACGGACTACAATCCATCGACTGCTAAGGAAGTTGTCAAATTGATCTCCGAGGAGGGGATCACATCATTCAAGACATTTATGGCCTACAAGGGCGCACTGATGATTGATGATGGTCAGATGATCGGCCTGATGAAAACCGTCAAGGAGCATGGCGGGCTTGTGACGGTTCACGCCACAAACGGTGACATGATAGATGCTTTGATTGCCCGGCACCGTGAAGAGGGCAAACTATCGCCGTTGTATCATTACCTTTCCCAACCCGAGATTACGGAAGCCGAAGCATCGGGCCGTTTCACCGACATGTCGTTCTACACCGGTTGCCCGGGCTACATCGTCCACATGACATGTGAGGGGGCACTGGACGCGGTCAAAAGGGCGACCACGAGAAATCAAAAAGTTCTGGTGGAAACATGCATTCAGTATTTGCTGCTGGATGCATCCCTGTACGAAAAGAATTTTGACGGTGCGAAGTGGGTAATGAGTCCCCCTCTCAGGAAGGGCAAGGACCGCGAGGCCCTCTGGGCAGGACTGAATCAGGGACTTGTCCAGGTTGTCGGTACGGATCATTGTCCCTTCAAGTGGGACCAGAAATTGATGGGCAAAGACGATTTCTCAAAGATTCCCAACGGTCATCCTGCGATAGAACATCGGATGGAGCTACTGTTTTCAGAAGGAGTCAACAAGGGTCGCATATCGCTGAATACGTATGTCGCGGCGACCTCAACAAATGCGGCCCGGATATTCGGGATGTACCCGCGAAAGGGAACCATTGCTGCGGGGTCCGATGCTGACATCGCGATCATCGATCCGGACAAAGAGCATATACTTTCAGTTGACTCCCACCACATGAATGTTGATTATTCGGCATATGAAGGATGGGAAGTCAAGGGCAAAGTGGACACGGTGCTCCTGCGAGGAAAGGTGGCAGTAGACGGGGGAGAGTTGAAGGTGTCACCGGGATATGGTGAGTTCATAAAGCGTGGAAAGCACGAGGGCCTTGCATAGAGTGACAAGAGATAGGAGATAGGAGATAGGAGATAGGAGATAAGGGATAGGAGATAAGGGATAGGAGATAAGGGATAGGAGATAGGAGATAAGAGATAGGAGAAATGAAGTTGCAATCGGGATGGACTTGGATCATTGAGATCATTCTCCAATCGTGATTGCTGTGCGGGGGCAAAGCCCCTCCTCCCCTCACTGACAATTTACAACGAAACGGTGCCCATGCGACAATGAGAAAGTGCTAGAAATTGTCTAGATCATTTCCTAGATAATTGTCTAGATTCCTGTCACCAACCATTTTGACCGACTCAGTACTATGCCGCGACTAATAAAATCAGGACTCATTCAGATGAGCCTTCCAATTAGCGAAGGTGAGGGATCTATCGAAGAGATCAAAAAAGCGATGGTTGGGAAGCATCTGCCTTTGATAGAGGATGCAGGGAAGCAAGGCGTGCAGATCCTGTGCCTCCAAGAGATCTTCAATACACCATATTTCTGCCCCGGCCAGGATGCAGCGTGGTATGCATCCGCAGAGTCGATTCCGGGTCCCACGACTGAGATGATGGCGGAATACGCCCGGAAGTATCAGATGGTGATGATCGTGCCGATCTATGAAAAGGAACAGCCGGGTGTGCTGTACAATACCGCTGCCGTCATAGATGCCGACGGGACACTTCTGGGCAAGTATCGCAAGAATCATATTCCGCACACGTCCGGATTCTGGGAGAAGTTCTACTTCAAGCCTGGAAATCTCGGCTACCCCGTGTTTGAAACCCGATATGCAAAAGTCGGAGTGTATATCTGCTATGACAGACACTTCCCAGACGGTGCGAGAGTACTGGGACTCAACGGAGCGGAAATTGTGTACAATCCTTCGGCCACTGTTGCCGGGTTGTCCCAGTACCTCTGGAAACTGGAACAGCCTGCACATGCTGCCGCCAACGGCTATTTCATGGGCTGCATCAACAGGGTCGGGGAAGAGAAGCCGTGGGACCTCGGACGATTTTATGGTACGTCGTACTTCGTGGATCCGCGCGGCCAGGTATTCGCGGAAGCATCTGAAACGGAGGACGAATTGCTCGTAGCAGAATTCGATCTGGATATGATAGATGAGGTTCGGTCAACCTGGCAGTTCTTCAGAGACCGCCGACCCGAGACCTATTCAAAACTGACCGAACTATAGGCCGCCACATGGCTGAGTACTCCGTCCCCAGAACAAGGTCCGAGTTCGAAGAGAACTTTGC
>JABDKO010000061.1 GCA_013002165.1 Rhodothermales bacterium
TTCGCACCGCGTTGGAGGGATTGAGCGTGTTAGAAGCCAACCTTGAACCTGGTACCGAGTACCGGTACTCGGTGGTAGCGATCGTCGATGGGAGGCGCTCTGCGGCTCGTACAGTGCGCCTTGTGACGAAAGGTGCAACGTTGGTGGTGAACGCACCCATGAATTTGCGAGGCAATGTCTACTCCCGCACCGCTCTCGAAATCTTCTGGGACTGGGATACCACTTCGGAAACTACGTATGAAGTGTCTCGGAACGGTCGTGTTATTCGCACCGCGTTGGAGGGATTGAGCGTATTTGAAGCCAACCTTGAACCTGGTACCGAGTACCGGTACTCGGTGGTAGCGATTGTCGATGGAAGGCGCTCTGCGGCTAGCACGGTACGACTGACTACCAGAGGCGCATCATCGGCATTGACCGTGCCCACCACTGTAAACGGACAAATTGAACGGACTGTATCCGGAAGCCTAGTTTCGAGATGAGCTGTCGGTCGTTGCTGACCAGCCTGTATCACGTGTCAGTAAACAGTTGCCCTGGAATGGTGAACTGGCTAGTACGACTGTGTTAGGAAATGCAGACTATAGAAATACATGAGTCCAAATAGGTTAAGGTGCTACTCAAGTCATTCGCCACTGAATATGCAGATTATCTGGAAGATCTTTGCGCGGTACTGGGCCATAAAAACCGATACGAGAGCTTTAAAGGTTATTGTCGTGCTCTGATGCTGCCGATCGAACGATAATGGGTCGAACCGTTAGCGGCACATATTGATCCGGACAATGTACGCTCGCGTCATCAATCTCTACATCATTTTGTCGCCGACGCAGCGTGGTCAGACAGAAAACTGCTTGATTGTGTTACGGAGAAAGTGATTGGGTCAGTGGACTCGAGTGATCAGTGGCACTGGATAGTTGACGATACGGGTATTCCAAAGAAAGGAAAGCATTCGGTCCGAGTATCGTATCAGTATTGTGGCCAACTGGGAAAACAGTGCAATTGCCAGGTTGCGGTTAGCATGTCGATAGCGAATGAGTCAGTGAGTGAACCGATCGACTATCGTTTGTATGTACCGGCAAGCTGGACAGAGGACCAAGAACGATGTGCCATTGTCGGTGTGCCCGAAGAGCTTGAATTTCAGACCAAGCAACAGTTCGCACTGGCGCAACTGACATAAGCTTGCGAACGAGATATCCCACGAGGAGTCGTCACTGCAGATTCCGCTTATGGCACTGATCTGGCTTTTCGCGACGGTGTGAGAGCGTTGGGTTTGGACTACACGGTCGCGATACGCAGTAACACCTTGGTGTGGCCACCGGGTGCGAAACCACGTTCGCCCTGACGATATAAGGGGATCAATCGGAAGCCAACTCGACAGCGGATAGGCAGAGGTTCGGAGCCGCAACAGGTCGAACAGATCGCCTACTCGCTCGATGACAGGCAATGGCGACGAGTAACGTGGGCAGAAGGAAGCAATGAGGTACTGTCATCGACATTTGCAGCTGTTAGAGTCAGGGTGGCACCGAAGAATCATCTATCAGCAGAGCTGCGTGAAGAGCAATGGCTGGTGATTGAATGGCCACAGAATGCGGAGGAACCGCTGAACTACTGGTTGAGTGGCTTGTGCGCATCAAGCACGAGAAAACAGTTGATCAAGTCAGCAAAAATACGCTGGAGAATCGAGCAGGGCTATCAAGAGCTGAAGCAGGAATTTAAACTAAAATAGTACAAGGGACGAAACTGGCGAGGCTTTCATCCGGGCGGCGATCCGCATCATGCGTGTTTATGCATCGCAGCCTACGTATATCTGATCATTCAACGCCTGAAATATCAAGTTCGAAATAATCAGCCTCAAAGCAAACAATCTACCTTACCCAAAGAGTACCGGCCGAGGGGAGCCGCGACGGATGCAACGACATGTGAGTGATTCCATCGCCACGCTACGATGGCAACTGGCAGCTGCCATTGCAAAAACCCTGACTCGTTGCCCGTGTTGTTGTTCCTGCAGGTTCTGATCTTTCCTATCACAGTAGTACTGATCGAGTGCCTGCACTGCGCATACTGCTGGTCAGATTGACCGGCTGAAGTCGGACAGATCTGACTATTCACCCGATCACTGATACACTGTCAGTGAAGAGGCTAAGCTGCCGTCGGAAGTGCAAACCGAGTGGCTCTAGCTGCCCGATAACGGAACACAAAACCTTGGCTGCCAGAGCATCTATCAATAATTTTGGGAATACCATTTCCTAAGGCGCGATGCTATGAGCAAAGGCTGGAAAATTTACTGGGTAGTGGTTGCCGCGGCGGTAACGAACTACCTGATTATGGTTCTGTGGTCTCTTCCATTGGTCAGTGAAATGGCTGGTGGCGGTAAACCTTTTGATATGCGCCCGGGCGGCTATTCCTTTGATGACGCTCGGGTGTTTCTTACGGTAATTACTGA
>JABDKO010000082.1 GCA_013002165.1 Rhodothermales bacterium
TGTGGACTGTACAGTTCTACCGAGACAAGTTCAGGGGTGTCAAGGCTTGAAAAATACGAGACGACCTGTTCTGAGGGTGCCTGCTGCGGGCCGCTTGATACTCGCAGTCCTTCCCGAATCTCGGGAGACGATCCGATTGACTGTGCCAGTTCGAGCAGCTCTGACTGCATCGAATCAAACCGCTCTTCAACATCATCGAATGCCCGGACAATCTCGGTTGTAATCCTTGTGTCGATTTCTGCAGCATGCTGTCTGGCAACGAGCTGCCCCGCCACAAAAGTCAGAACGGACGCAAGCAGGAGCCCGACAGGAATGAGAATACTTTTCCTGAACAGAGGATGAGTACGCGATGTTGGTGGTTCAATCATAAACGGGCCGCAGAATCGTATGCATTCCTACCTTCGTTGGCGCTCGACAAGAAACTCACGCACTTCCCACATGTCTGCTCGCTTCTGAAGTCTTACATATACTCGTAAAGGTTTCCGACTGGCCACAGAAGACAACAACCCTTCTGCGAATCGACCATTGGTCGTTTTTGACGAGGCCGTAAATCGGAAGGACGTGGGACTATGTGTTCCGAAGAATTCGTCCAGTACAAACTCTGCCTGGGCTTTACTGTAGTTTTTGCCCTCACCAAATATAGAAACGTCGATCCTGCGGGCAGATACGGCAATAATGCCGTCCACATCTCCATCCCGAACAGCCTGCTCTATCCTATCCATCAATTCATCGGCAGACTTCTGGCCACTGACTGTCGCGGGCGCAGCAGCCATTATTAGTAGAAGTATTAAAACAAGCATCCGCATGTTGAACCACACTTTGTAGACGTTGCCGGGAAGGTAGCAAAAAGCGAACCGGACTATTATAAGGCTACCCATCCCCTTTTTTCGTGTCGGGCTGTCCAGTTCTGGTAGATGTTGCCCTAAATCATTGAATTGACGCTTCTTAAGTGCCACAAGCGTCAGGGCGATACACTGGTTAATGTCATTTTGCGCGTCCCGGGCCAGTTTTACACCTGGCATGGTTCGACTCTGGCGCGCGCCACTTCTTCCGGGCAATTTGAATGCGCGAAGGTAAGACGTCAATACTACTTTTTAGCCTGTTTCTGGTCTGGGGAGCATGTGACCTTCCGACCAAGAATCCTGATTTCTCATTTACGGCCGATGTGCAGGCCCCGTTGATCTTTGACAAGTCGTTCGTCTTTCTCGGGCCGGATGGCTCGGCGCTCGATGCCCTGATTGACACAACCAAGACTTCTTTTGATTCCCTTTTCACCGTCTCGTCCCGCAGCGAGGAAATCTTTATCGTCCAGGAAATCGATGCTTTCGACGTGGGTGATATAGGTCAGGCAATTGACCCGGTAAACGCAGACCCCGTTGATCTTGGCGTATCCATCGGGGAACTCGCAACACCTTCATTTGCAGGAACCATAGCTCAACAAATTGGGGTTTATGAGTCCGATGCGGCATCAGCTCCTCCAATTCCTCCAGCTGTTGAAGGTTCGAGCGCTTACTATCCCGCAGAGGCAGGGGGCTTGTTCGCCCCTCCTGACAACGACTTTGTTGATTTGTCCGGCTCGACAATGACCGGGTATGTATTCACGGCAGAATCTGGAACAGTGAATACCCTGACATTCACCGTCTCGAACAACTATTCTGAAGTTCTTACGGATGGTTCTTTCGCACCTGGAAGCATCCCTGATCTGGTGGTCGAAACGGCAAGCGGCGTTGAAATTGCACGGCAATCTTTTGACCGTGCTCCAGCGCCCGGGCAGACGGCAATTGCAACTGTAGATCTCGCTGGCTCGACACTCCCTGCGGGTGCACGATTCCGACTCGACGTCGGAACCCCGTCAGGTTTTCAGCCAATCGCTGACGATCCTACAATTATCGGAATAGCCGCCGCCAGTACGCTGATTCGGTATGATGGCGTTGTGCTCTCATCTCTTCCGGCTCAAACTGACATCGGTGACTCGAATTCAGAGTTTACCGCAGCCGGTGAGCTCGATTTTGTAGGCCTTGTTACTTCTTCAGGCTCCATCGAAATTACAATCGATAACAACCTGCCCGTACCAATTGTAATCGATGACATCCGCCTGAGCAATGTCGATGCGTTCGACACGTATTCGGCCGGACATACCTTTGCGATGACCTCAGGTCAATCAATTGCAGCCCGGTCGTCACTCGTTATCCCGATATCGCTGGGATCAACTGGCATCTCGCGCACAATTCGCGCGACAATTTTTGCGTCCAGTCCCGGCTCCACCGGATCAGTTACCCTCCTGTCACAGGATGGAATTACATTAACCATACAGGCTGATACAGAAATCGACCGAGCGTATTTCCGACCGAATGGCGAGGAATTTTCCACAGCTGGAAACGTGCAAGTCGCATTTGATGAAATCCAACTGAGTGACCCCGGCGACTATATTGAAATAGCTTCCGGACTGCTGCAGATTTCTGATCTCATAAACAACCTTGATGTTTCTATGGATCTGGTTGAGATCACGTTTCCGCAGATACGGACAGCTCCGTACGGGTCGTCAGATTCGCTGAGGATCAGATTTCAAGGTGGCGTTGACAATCCAGCCTCGCATATTTTTAAGGCATTGTCGCGCAACGCTGCTCCGAGAAATATCGACATTGACCTGAGTTCGGTTCGACTGTATTCGGTTGCCGGTGCGCTGGATTACAATCTACACGCACGTGCCGAAGAATCGTCTCAGGTTCGTGTACTTGCTTCCGGCGATGACATCTCCTCGACGATTACTGCACAGCAGATTCAGGTAGGCGCAATTCAGGCGACCATTGATCCCCTGACTATCCACGTCACTGATGATTCAAACTCTGACGGCCTGCTGGACGTGCTCCAGCCCGAGGAATCTATTGAAACGTCGCTGAGTGCAGTCAATGACCTTGCTGCGTTTGGCTTTTCATCGCTTTCGCTTGCCGGATCGGAACTCACATTTGAGCTGAGCACAAACGTTGAGGCCGACTATGTTCTGTATGCAGCCATCGCCGGTCTTGATTCCGAAGGAGCCGTGACATACCTGGGCGGGCGCGGAAACATGGAAGTGTTGCCATCAGATACACTCGTCGGCACATTCGTAGCCAACGGTGCGCCGCTTTCAGCATCCGATCTGATTCGCATTGACATTTCTTCTGTTGAGGCGGCTCAATCAACCGTGGTATTGAGTGACGCAAACTCCTCCGTCGACGATTTTATCAACAGTCTCCCGGGATCTGTGCGCATTGCAGGAATTGTAATCTTGCAGCCCGGTGGCGGACCAGTGTCTATACAACTACCGGTCGACCTGGACATCGGCCTCGGCGCAAGTATTCCGCTCCGTTTCAGGGGTGATGCAACGTTCGCAAAGACCGTTTCAGCCGATCTGTCAGGATTGAATAACCTGGCCGACGATGAGAGTTCCGTATCTCTGGACGCTGCAATAATTCGACTTTCATACGAAAACGAGATACCACTCGGCCTTGATGCCCGCATTAGAATTGTCGACGGTAATGGTGCACCCACTGTTACTATCCCTGCACTTACGGAGCCCTCAATGACGATTGCCGCCTCTGAGACTACAGAGTTCGGTACGGCGAGCACAGCGTCTTCGGGCGTTTCAGAAATCGCCATCGACAGGGCTACTCTGTTACAAATGGCACAGGGTGCCGACATCGAACTGCTGCTGAACGTTTCTGCCGGTCAACAAGGAGTTCGTCGCGTCCGGGCGTCGGATCAAATCAAAGTCGATATGTCCGGTGAGTTTGACCTCAAAGTCTCGACAGGTAACTAGCACTGTGCGTATAGCATTTTTCATACCCGTTTTCATTTTTTCACTGCTGCTGGCTCCGGCCAGCGGGCAGGTCAATCTACGCGGCCCAGCATCTACTGGTGTTGGCGGCGGCGGCGCAGCGATGATTGATAATCTTGATGCGATGCACGTCAATCCAGCGACACTTTCCGCCGGCTCGAGGCGCGGGCGAATCTCGATCGGCATTGGTCAACTTTCTGCATTTGCCGGCGGTGATCTTCTGCAATTCAAATACTATAACACGGCGTTCACGTCCGGAAACGAATTGACAGACGAAGTCGCCACGGAGATAATCAACGACTGGTTTGGCGATCCTTCATCGGGTGACCTCAGGAGCGCAGAGTTTGGAGCCGATGCAGTACCGTTGGCATTTGCCGTTCAGTTCGGAGACTGGGCGATTGGATCGTCAGTTCGATCACGAACAACAACGAAGATTGGCGTCAGCGGCGGCTGGCTGGATTTGATACTTGTTGGAGATGAGGAGCAGCGCGACATACCAATGAATGCAGACATTCGACTGCTGTCAACTACAGAGTTCGGTGTCGCGTTCAGTAAATCGTTTGCTTCCGGGCTTGTCAATATTGGCGTCGCACCTCGATACATTCTGGGCAACGAGTTTAGCGAGAACGTTTTTGAATCGGTTGCTACAATTTCAGCGGATTCCATAGTGCATAGATTCGATTACCTCAGCCGCGCGGCCGGTGGTCTTGGAACACGAGTGATTGACAATCTATCCTTCTTCAGTCCATCCGTACTCGAGAACGAATCGTACTCGCCCTCTTTTCTGGGTGGAGCCGGTGCAGGATACGGGCTGGACCTCGGTGTCGTCGTGAAAGCCTCTCCCGGCATTCGTATCGCCGCGAGCGTTACCGACATAGGTTCCATTACATGGGATCAGGATGCTGAAACAGCTCGTCCGGCAAACAATGAATTCCGCTTCGACGGCCTGAATCTTGATCTTGATCGCCTCGATGATGAGTACAACGGAGATATAGTCGACTATGCACAGGACGTACTAGATTCACTCGCTCGAGGTGCATATGAAGAGGTCATTCGTGAGACCGGCTCATTTACGAGCAAGCTTCCAACAGCATTCCACATCGGAGGTCGGATTTCCGCCACGAGGAAGCTCATGGTTGTAGGTGGATCCTCAATGTCACTGAATAAGGAAGCCGGAAATGTTGCAAGTCAACCCTCGCTGCATGTCGGTGCCGAATATCTACTGGGTGGCGCAATAGGTTTACCAATTCGCGGAGGCGTGCATGTTGGTGGCTCCGGTGCTTTCGCAGTTGCCGGTGGCTTCGGGCTGCGGACACCAGTGTATGATTTCGATATCGGATTTATCGTCACGCCCCGTACTGACATCGCCGGTGCAGGAGGGCGATACGCCATCAGTCTCTCTCTGGCAAATATCAGAATCTAGTCGAGCCTGATAACAGTAACTCCGGGACCGCCCGACTCCCAGTCGGCATCGCCCACCGAGGTCACATCTCTTCGTGTCTGAAGATATTCTCGAATAGCGTTTCGCAAGGCGCCCGTACCGGTTCCATGCAGAATGGAGATTTCATCCAGCCCGGCTGCGACGGCATCATCGACGAATGGCACAACGCTGGACAGTGCCTCTTCAACACGATTACCGCGAACGTCAATACGTATTCTGGCTGCCGGTCTGATGGCGCCCGTGGTTGATGACGTCGTACGTATATGCACCTGCTGCTCCTGCTTCCCACCGACTTTACGCACCCTCTCCTGCTTGACGGTGACTTTGCCGGTACCTGCCGCGACCGTCACGCGGCCCTTCTTCACCTCGAGCACTTCGCCTGACGTCGATCCGTCGTCAATTACTACCCGATCGCCGACGGATATGCTCTCATGTTCACCGGTGCGTACTGCCGGCGCCCCGGAGCTCTGGTCCTGCCTCGTCTTCTCGACACGTTCAGCGAACGCTTCGAGTTCAGATCGTGCCGCACGCGTGGCTTTCTTTTCGGCCTCGGCTTCACGGATTTCCCGGATGGTATTCTCGATGCGGGCCCTGGACTCTCGCAGCAGCTTCTGACTTTCAGCCACGGCCTTATAACGAATGGATGCTGCATCCTCTTTGTGTTTGGCCAATTTTGAATCCAGCTCTTTACGAGTTGCGGTAGCTGCGCGCAGTTCGGCATCCAGGCGAATACGCAACTGGTCTGATTCGCGCTGAGATCTTTCCAGCTTGACTATCAATTCCTCGACGGTGTATTCCTGATCTCCAAGAATCATGCGGGCGCTTTCTACAACGTCGCTGTTAAGCCCCACGCGTCCCGCAATTTCCATTGCATACGATGAGCCGGGAAGACCCTGCTCAAATCTATATGTTGGTGCAAGTTCGTCTGTATCGAACTCCATGGATGCGTTGCAAAAGTATTGATGGGACTCCGCGGCGGCTTTCAATCGCCCGAAGTGCGTTGTGACAAATGTCATGCAGCCCTTATCGGTCAGCTGCTGCAGCATGGCCAACGCTATTGCTGAGCCTTGATCCGGATCTGTGGCTGCCCCGATTTCGTCAACCAGGACAAGGCTGTTTGCATCCGCTGTGTCGAGCGCCTTCTTCATGCGCGACAGGTGTGAGCTGTACGATGACAGGTCTTCTTCGAGAGATTGATCATCTCCGATATCTACAAATAGCTTCGTTGGAATCGAAAACTCACTGGATGCATCGGCAGGTACGGGCATTCCGACGGCCAGCATGAGGACGCACAAACCGAGCGTTTTCAGTGCTACTGTTTTGCCGCCTGCGTTCGGACCCGAGACTATTATCGTGCGGTTGTCATCGAACATTTCGAGATCCATCGGGACAACCGAGCGATCTTCTGATGATCGAACGAAGAAAAGCGCGAGTGCGGGGTTTCTGCCGCCGACGATTTTGAAGCCGGGTTCCTCCCGGATCACCGGAACGACACCGCTGATCGACCGCGACACGACTGCCATTGCATGATGCAGGTCATACTCACCAATTGCGTTGGACGCTCTCGACAACGCAGTTTTGTTTGTTCTGACGAGATGTGTCAGCCGCGTCAACACCTTGATGATCTCGGTCCTTTCCTTCGCCTCCAGCGTTCGTATCTCGTTATTCAGATCCAGACATGCTGCTGGCTCAACAAAGACGGTCAACCCTGACGACGAAACGTCATGAACGAATCCATTGACCTTCCTCTTGGCCTCGACTCGTACGGGAATGACGTGCCTTCCTGCTCGGATCGTCGGCTGACCCTCGGCCGCATGGCCGGCGGCGCCTGCCTTTGAAAACTCTCGTGCGAGCACTCTTTGCAATGAACGCTCAGCCGACTCCTTCTCCTTCCTGACGCGGCGAAGCTCGGGGGATGCGGATGCCGAAACTGATCCGTCCGGTTCAAGGCAGCGTCCGAGCTCATCCGGCACTGATGTATCGAGAAAGATCTCTTCGAACAGGGAGAAAGTATCGGGGTATTTCGCCGAACGCGATGAGTAGTACTTTTGCAGGGCTGAAATCGTAATGACCAGTGCCCGGATTTCAAGCAATTCCTCTCCATCAAGAAACACGCCCTCTGGGCCCAGGCGGTCGAGGTATGGAAAGATGTCTGCGACATCCGAGTGCGGGACCGGGTCGTCGAACTCCTGTGCTGTCTGAACCTCGTACGTAATCGAAAGCTTTCGGCGTACCTCTTCGATCGACGCTGATAATGTGAGGTTGGATAAAGCTACTCTACCCTGATCCGTTTTAAGGTAGTCCGAGATCTTCTCAAGGATCACCGAAAAACCCAGGCGGTCGATGCCCGTCTCCGGGAAAACGTGCATCATACGAACCTCAGGAATGAATCTCGGAGTGATCGCCAATGTTAACCGAGCCGGTAAACCCTTCGACCTTTGCGTTCCGGCCGACGAGCGAATCTTTCAGGTTCGAGTTTTGAACCGTTGCCTGCGCAAACACAATCGAATTGCGAAGTGTAGAATTCTTGATGACAGAACCTGGCTCAATTGAAACACGGGGGCCGATGGTCGAGCCCTCGAGAGTAACGTCGGCACCAACGTAGACTGGCTGGTTTATGGTGCACCCCGGATAGTCTTCCGGGTTAACGAGTTCCTCTCTCTCGAGTATGATGCCCGTCGTTTCAAGCAGCGCAGGAATCGTCCCGCAATCCAGCCAATCGGTAACGGTCGCCGTGGTAAATGTTCTGCCGTCTTTCAGCATTTTGTCAAAGGCGTCTGTCAGCTGAAACTCGCGCCCATGGCCGCGTACATCGTGCTCGATAAGGTGCGCGATAGCGTCTCTCAGTTCGGAAAGGTTCTTAACGTAGTAGATACCGATCAAGGCTTCGTTCGAGATCAGTTCGGTTGGCTTCTCAACGAACTCTACAATCTTGTCCCCCTTCCTTACAGCTACGCCGAACCGGCTCGGATCCTCGACCTCCTTAACCCATGCTACTACGTCGGGACCATCAAGGTCGACTCCCGGGTCCATATAGAAAAGAGTGTCTGCGAAGACGACAATTCCTTCACCGTCAAGGAATTCTTCCGCACAGTAAACGGCATGTGCAGTTCCATGAGCTTCTTCCTGGACGGCGAATGACGCTTTCATTCCTCTAGATGAACAAATCTCCGTGAGTTGATCCCGGACATCTTGACCAAAATCCGGTCCAAGGACGAATACACCCTCATCTATTCCACGGGGCATAACCGAGGCGAAGGTATCGACAATTCGCGCCACCATATTCTGCCCGCGAACGTTCAGAAGGGGCTTTGGTGTGACGTGGGAATGTGGGCGGACTCGAGTTCCGCGACCAGCCATTGGAATGATCAGCTTCATAGATACTGTCGTGATGTTAGTGGGCTCGCAATTACTGCTGGCAGGATTGCCAACGTTGCAGAGAGTAACGTCCTATATGTATCGAACTTAATAAATATGGAGGGAGCTCCAACGTACTTGAAGATTCTTCGCAATCTCTTGTCACCGGGCAGGTGCATGCAAAACCAAATCGTGCCACAACTGTTACAGATTTGGACACGAATGACTTGAATCATGCTATTGAGCTGGCGAATCTGCCGTTTTTTCGTCGATATTCAATTTGGCATTATCATTGAAAGTCGGCGTTTACCCAATCAACAATCAGTTGTGATAAGATGAATTATTTGAAACAGGGAAAGAGCCTGTCTTTCCCACTCGTCATCCTGCTAATAGGTGCCTTTGTTTTTTCTGGTTGTGCAAGTTCAGGCAACACCGGAAAAGGAGCTGCAGTTGGTGCCGGGGCTGGTGCCGTCATTGGCGGTATTCTCGGCAACACGCAGGGTAGTACCGGCAAAGGTGCAATAATTGGTGCTGCCGTTGGAGGTACCGCCGGTGCGATTATCGGACGCCAGATGGACCAGCAGGCAGAAGAACTTGATGAGTCGCTCGAAGACGCTGAGATAGTTCGCGTGGGTGAAGGGATACAGATAGTTTTTGATTCAGCAATTCTGTTTGACGTAAACTCGTCTGATCTCAAAGCCAACTCTGTTAGCGATCTGGAGACTCTCGCAGCCAGCCTGAAAGAATATCCGAACACCGATGTAGTTATTGTTGGTCATACTGATGCGACGGGCACTGAGGAGTATAACCAGGCTCTGTCGGAACGACGAGCAGGATCTGCCGCCGATCAGTTAATAGCTGCGGGCGTGAGCCCCTCGCGCGTGACGACGGTTGGCAAAGGCGAAATGGAGCCCGTTGGCGACAATGCTACGGTAGACGGGCGCCAGTCGAATCGCCGCGTCGAGGTAGCTATCTTCGCCAACGAGGAGTATCGACAATCACTCGAAGAGTCGGGCGACTGACCCGGTAACGTTATTAAGAAAGCCTTCGTGTTTTTCGCGAAGGCTTTTCTATTTTCGCCACAACCCTTTCTTGCATCTGTAGAGACACGCATAGTTCATGAGCACGTTCAGAAACGACAATACCAATCCGAAGGCTGAGCTGGAGATTGACGTTTGGCAGGAAAGCCGGATCAAGGATTTGTGGCGCGTCTTCAGGATCATGTCCGAATTTGTCAACGGATTCGAGGTCATGTCCATGGCCGGCCCCTGCGTGTCGGTGTTTGGCTCGGCGAGGACCAAGGAGGACAACCCCTATTACAAAATGGCCTCGGATACGGCTGGAGAGCTCGTTCGACGAGGCTATGGTGTCATTACCGGTGGCGGCCCAGGAATTATGGAGGCAGCCAACCGTGGGGCGCAGGCAGCCGGAGGCCGATCGGTTGGCCTTAATATTGTCATCCCCCAGGAGCAAGATGCGAATCCATATGTGGACCGGGACAAGCTGCTGAATTTTGATTTCTTCTTTGTCAGAAAGGTCATGTTTACAAAATACAGCCAGGGCTTCATCGTCCTGCCGGGCGGCTTTGGCACTATGGATGAATTGTTTGAGGCACTTACTCTGATCCAGACAAACAAGAGCAGTCGTTTCCCGGTCGTTATGATCGGAACCGAGTTCTGGAAGGGTCTCGTGGACTGGATCACAGACCGATTGCTTGCCGACGGCAACATTTCGGAAGGTGATTTGTCTCTTTTCCAGGTGGTTGACGACCCTGCGACCGCTGTACAGATAATAGACGATTTTTACCGGGAACACGTTCTCGGTCCGAATTTTTAATATCAGAACGTTCAGTACTTGGAGCACTTCGCGGTTTTATGTTGTACTACGAAGTAGACTCTTTCAGTGTACACTGGATGAAATTTTCCCTTACCTGTACACGGTTTCAAGAGTATTTTTGTACCCTTAAGGCCGGTTTCTGCCATAAATCTGCCCCGAAATCACCTCATGCGTTGTTTTCGGCATAGATGTGGCATAGCAGGATGCAGGACCGGGCCGGTAATAATGTGCCCGGGTCAGACCACAAGACATTAGAATTTCAGGATCATAGACAGAGAACGACCAACGATGAAACGTTTTTTTACCCCGACTCTCGCTGCCTTTCTGATGGTTTTTACCGTCGGCGTAGCCAGTGTCAATGCTCAGGACGACCAGGAGTATAAGGAAGCCTATAACGCAGGTATTGCAGCAGCCGAGGCAAAAAACTACGCAGCAGCCTATGAAGAATATGGCAAGGCAGCTGATCTGGCCACTCAGGCTGGAGACGAGGAGATTGCCGAGAAGTCTCGCAAGATCATGGCGAAAATTGACAAGCTGTTAGGTACCCGGGCGTACAAAGCCGGTAACTACGAGCTCGCTCTGAAGCACTTTGATACCGGCCTCACACTGGATCCATCGTATGCCCCCAACTTGCACAACAAGGGGCTCGCCCTGAAGCAGCTTGGCCGTATTGACGAATCAATGGCTTCACTAAAGCTGGCCGCAGACTCAAATGACAGTAAAACGTCGAGAGCTGCCGATAAAGCCATCCGTGGATACTATCACTCGGAAGCTTCGAAGCTTGTGGCAAAGGACAACGCCTCCTCGACCGATGCTCAGAGAGCCATCTCGCTTCTGACTCAAATGCAGGAGTATGTCGATGCCGACGCTGATACCTACTTCTACAGTTCCCTGGCTCACAACGTCGTGCGCGATTACCCGGCCGCTATTGCATCTGCAGACCAGGCGCTGGCGATCCACCGCGGTAGTAAGGCAGACAAGGCAAAGATTCACTTCGTGAAAGGTGAAGCGCTGCTCAACTCCGGTGATTCAAGTGGAGCAAAGGCATCGTTCTCCGAGGCAACGTATGGATCATACAAAGCTCTCGCAGAACACTATCTCGAGACGTTGTAATAGTCTGATTCCTGCAAACAGATTTGCCCGCGGTCGTGTATTCGGCCGCGGGTTTTTTGTTATTTTGGAGATCTCACACCAATCGTATTGACCATGAGTCGAGATTCGATTAACCAGACGGCCAATATTGGCGACGGGACAACAACAGGATTTCATTGTGTCATTGGATCCGGTGTCATCATCGGCGAGAACTGCCAGATAGGACACCACGTCGTCATTCACGATGACTCCCGGATAGGCGACGGCGTTCGTATTGACGATCACGCTGTCATCGGCAAAAGACCAATGCGGGCTGCGGCCAGCGCGACGACATCCTCTGATGAACTCGAGCCGGCCAGTGTCGGGCCCGGTGCCATCATTGGCACAGGCGCGATCATATACCGCGGCGCCGATCTGGGTGCCCGGGTTCTTGTTGCCGATCTGGCAACGGTCCGGGAGAAAGTAACAGTCGGTGAGCGAACGATTATTGGCCGCGGCGTGGCAATCGAAAACTCATGCACGATCGGTAGCAATTGCAAGCTCGAGACCAATGCATACATTACAGCCTTTTCCGTCCTCGAAGACAACGTGTTTGTTGCACCGGGCGTGCTCACCAGCAATGATAATTTCCTGGGCAGAACACAAGAGAGGTTCAAACACTTCAAGGGTGTTACAGTACGCAAAGGCGGACGACTGGGCGTGGGCAGCGTAGTGCTGCCCGGAAAGGAAATCGGTGCGGACGCCGTAGTAGCAGCCGGAGCTGTTCTCACCCGAAACGCGGACGGCGAGACGATTTATGCAGGCGTTCCAGCAACGAGATTCAGAGACGTTCCGGATGAGCAGAAGTTGGGGGATGAGGGATGAGGGATATTACAGGACTACAAACAACTAGCAACTAACAACAATCAACTAACCCCCCATGCACCAGTCAATCCCGATGGTAGATCTCAAAGCGCAGTATGAGCGACTGCGGCCATTTATCGATGCAGAGATCGCCCGTGTAATTGAGAGTGCCCACTTTATCCGCGGGCCGATTGTCGGGGAATTTGAGTGTGAGCTCGCTGCGTTTCTGGATGTCCCGTACGTGCTCGGTGTAGCAAATGGCACAGATGCATTGCAGGTTGCGATGATGGCACTCGGAATAGGCCCCGGCGACGAGGTGATCACACCATCCTTTACCTTTGTTGCAACGGCCGAGGCAGCCCGCGTCCTCGGTGCAACACCAGTCTTTGTCGATGTAGATCATGATACGTTCAACCTTGATCCGACAAAGCTTGAACAGCACATTACACCGCGGACGAAAGCAATAATTCCGGTACACCTTTTTGGTCAGGCCGCTCCTCTCAAAGAGATCACTGCAATTGGCAGCAAGCACGGCATACCGGTTATTGAGGATATGGCGCAGGCGATTGGCGCTCGCTGTGAGGGAAAGCACGTGGGTTCTTTCGGAGATGTCGGAACGATTTCTTTTTTCCCGTCGAAGAATCTCGGGGCGTATGGAGATGCTGGTGCCGTTGTCACCGGTAGTCTGGAGCTGTACGAGCGAATGAAAATGATTGCATCGCATGGCTCCAGGAAGAAGTACTACAACGAAATCATTGGTGTTAACAGTCGACTCGATTCACTGCAGGCTGCAATCCTGAAAGCGAAGCTCCCCTATCTCGAACAGTTTAACAGCGAGCGCGCGGCCGCGGCCTCCCGGTATGATCAGATGCTGGAGGATCTGGAGGATCTGGATGTCATAGTGCCCCGCCGTGCCCCGGGATGCACTCATGTGTTCCACCAGTACACTATTCGAGTAAGGGGCGGATCGCAGCTCCGGTCGGAGTTGCAGGCCGAGCTGAAACGGGAAGGAATTAGCACCGCTGTGTACTATCCGAAAGGACTGCACCAGTTGCCCGTCAACTCAGACGTGGAGATTCCCGAAGGTTCGCTGTCAGTCACAGAGACACTTGTTGATGAAGTACTCTCACTACCAATCTATCCCGAGATATCTGAAAAGGATCAGCAACGCGTAGTTGATGCACTTGCGCGCGCAATGAAGTCGTTGGCTGACGAGAACGCAGTGGGGTCCCGTGCATGAAGACGCGACTCGCCGTTGTTGGCGCAGGTTACTGGGGCAAGAACCTCCTTCGTAATTTCCATGCGATTGATGGGGTCGAGATCGCCTATGTGAGCGACATGGACCCTACGGTCCGTGACAGAATCGGTCAGCAGTATCCTGAAAGCAAGGTTGTGGAAACGACCGCCCCGATCTTTGAGGATGCATCAGTAGACGCCGTCGTCGTCGCCACGGAAACGCCAAATCACTTTGCGGTGGCAGAGCAAAGTCTCCTTGCCGGCAAACACACGTTTGTTGAAAAACCTCTTGCACAGAGATCAGATCAGGCAGATCGTCTGGCGGCGCTCGCTGACCGCGAAGGCTGCAAGCTCATGACCGGACATCTTCTGATGTATCACCCGGCGTTCGAGCATGTCGCGCAACTTATCAAGAGCGGCACACTCGGTGATTTGTACTACATGTATTCCACGCGTGTAAATCTGGGTATCATCCGAACTGCCGAGAATGCATTCGAGAGTCTGGCACCGCACGATTTGTCCGTGGCGTTGTGGTATATGGGTACCGATGTCATGGGTATCTCCGCGACCGGAGCATCGTACCTGCAGGACGGTATCCACGATGTCGTCTTTGCCACAGTAACCTTTGACAGCGGTCGCATTGCTCACCTGCACACAAGCTGGCTTGATCCGCACAAGGCTCGCAGCATTACTGTGGTCGGGAGCGAGAAGATGGCTGTAATTGATGATGTGGCATCAACAGAGAAAGTCCGGATTTACGACAAGGGTGTAAACATCAAGATCGGAGAGAAGCGGCACGCAGAATACGGTCAGGCAATGAATATCCGATCCGGAGACATCCAGATCCCACACATCCAGAAC
>JABDKO010000095.1 GCA_013002165.1 Rhodothermales bacterium
GCTCATCATCCCATGACAAATCCTCAATATTAAAAAGGAGTGTACGGGAAGCATTACTGGAGTCGGTAACGTGCCTACCTCCGGATGTCAAATTCCAAACAAGCCACGTGTCAATTGTACCGAACGCGAGGTGGCCTTTTTCAGCCAGATCACGAGCGCCATGGACATTGTCCAGCAACCATTTAAGCTTTGTCCCAGAAAAGTAGGGGTCGAGAAATAATCCGGTCCTTGATCGAACCTCACCTTCGAGTCCCTGCGCCTTCAGATCCTCGCAATAGGACGCTGTCCGGCGATCCTGCCAGACTATTGCGTTATGTATTGGCTTCCCGGTCCTCTTGTCCCATATGACCGTGGTTTCACGTTGATTTGTGATGCCAATCGCGGCAATCTGATCTGCCGTGACTTCTGTTTCTTTCAGCACGTCCCTGGCAACTTTTATCTGAGTATGCCAGATCTCTTCAGCGTCATGTTCTACCCATCCTGGCTGCGGGAAGATCTGTTCGAACTCCATCTGCGCAACCCCGGCAATCGTGCCAGCGTGGGTAAAAAGTATTGCTCGCGAGCTCGTTGTACCCTGGTCGAGTGAAAGTATGTAGCTGGCTTCTGTCTGCCCACCGGAGACCATCAACCATCCTCCCCATCATGCTCGTTGATACGTACAACCTGGTAGCCGCCACGTTTTCGATCTCCCAGAAATAGAAGAAGAAATATGATTGCAAGTACTCCGCAGAGTGGCACCACGTACCTGAAGGATATCCTTCCACCGTAGTTATCCGCTGGCCCGAGAATCGCATTCACCGGCTGCGTAACAGATTTCTCTGCCCCGCTGGAGATAATCAAGCGCATCGCATCGGCTGTCGACAGTTCAGGTAAATCTCCGGTCTCTTCGTAATAGTCGACCACCTGACTTGAAGCGTCGATCGCAGTCTGCATGTCAGTAGCAACCGGCTCGGGAACTGTAGGAATATCTTCTCGAAGTTGTTGCACGGAAGACTCCAGGACACTGGACACAACCTCAGGTTCAAATTGCCTGTGGGCATACTCGTCTGCAATGCGTCCCATCTGCGGTGCAGTGACCAATCCTACAGTGAACATCGCTACTGCTCCCATGAGCCCGAGTCCGAGAGCCCCGGTTTTGGGGATCCGCTCCGAAACAAAACCAAGCATCGTCGGCCAGAAGTAACACACACCTAATGCAAAAACAGTCGCCGCCGCGAAAGCTACCACCCCGGTTTCTGCATAACTCAGCCAGTAGAGACCGATACCGGCGACAACCGCAGAGGCAAGCAGAATGCCCGTCGGCGATAGCCGGTGAACGACATCTCCAGCGCGGTAGCGCATGACTGCCATCAAACCGTTAATCCAGACCAGCACAAGAATGCCCGGCAATCCACCTGATTCCATAACGGCAGGCACCCATCGATTCGGTCCCAATTCGACTGAACCGGTCATGGCGATACAGACCAAAGCGAGAAGCATCAGTGGAGTTGTAAATGTCGCCTTGAACATCTCTCCCATAGAGACGCCGGATTGAACTCCTTCCGTTTGTGGAAACTCTTCTCGCAGCAGGAGAAATCCGTAGATAATCGTGGGTACGATGATGAGCGCGAGTTTAATCTGCCAGGACTCGATACTTACCGCGTCCAATCCGTATGCGGCCAGACCGCCAAGTACTATCCCACCGGGAAACCAGACGTGGAATTGATTCAGCTTGACCGTCTTATTGTCGGGATACAGGGTCGCAACAAGTGGATTGCACGCAGCCTCGACGAGGCCGTTCGCCAGTGCAATTATCAAGGCTCCTGTGAAAAGCATCCAGAAGCCCGAGGCAAAAACCATCACAAGCGTCCCGGCGATGTGGCCAGCGAATGACATCCTGAGCAGGAAACGCATCCCGAGGGTATCACACAGTGGTGCAAACACCAGCTGGGAGACAGCAAAACCCCATAACGCTGCACCACCGATCCATCCCACCTGCGCATTGCTTAAAACGAATTCGCTTTTCAGTGAGAGCATCACGGCGCCCACGGTTGCGAATGCGACTGATGTAGATATCAAGGCAATACAACTACCCAGGAAAAGTCGTCGCGCGTGAGAGTCTGAAATATGTTCATTCATAGGGGTCGAGATGCGGGGAGTTAGAGGTTTGACTATTTGAGAGAGTCCAGAAGTTCATCCGGCGATCCCTGCGTAAGTTTCGCAATTACCTCGGCTGACAATTCCTGGAATACTTTCTCTCGCGACGCTTCGAGTTGTTCTTTGATGTCGCCTTCACTTCGTTGCTCCAGTGCAGCAAGAAGCCGCGCAATATGTTCTGTCAGCGCCTGGAGGTGCGCCTCATTTCGCAACACACGCTCGAGCAAAGCTCCGAAATACTTCTCCGGGCTCGTTTCAAACTGTACCTTTCGATCTCCCATTGCAATGCCGTGTGTACTTGATCTGGCTGGCTAATGATAGCAACAGGCAGGCCCACATTCCATTCTTCAGGTACCGAATTCAGTCCACATCAGAATCAAAATGGAGATTCAACTGCTCCTCCGGGTCAGTATCATCAGGAAAACTCAGATTTGAGATTGATATTCCGAGCAACCGGACAGGTCGTTCTGGAAGAGCCGGTGTGTGTAGCAGTTGGTCACCAACCGAGTATAAACTTTCATAATCATGAACCTCGGAGGGTACCGTCAGTGATCGGGTATTCACTTTAAAGTCAGAGTACTTGATCTTCACCGTCACAGTTCGTCCTGTCGCCTTTAGTTTTCCCATGCGCGTGGATACTCGCTCGCAGACCTCGCGCAGGCGCGTAGAAAACTCCTGGTCGGTAGAAATGTCATCGAAAAAAGTCCTCTCGGCACCTATCGATTTGCGCCTCCTTGAGGTACGTACCGGACGATTGTCCTCTCCCCTGCAAATATGATAATAGTATCGTCCTGCCTTCCCAAAGCTGCGTTCCAGATCCATCTTGTCACGCTGTTTGAGATCCGCACCGTTCCTGATACCCATGTTGCGAAATTTCCGAGCCGTAACCTTCCCGACTCCGAAAAATTTCTCGATCGGCAACCTGTCAATAAACTGCTCGACCTGATCGGGGCGCACGACCGTCAGACCATCCGGCTTGTTCATTCCAGAGGCTACTTTCGCCAGAAACTTGTTGAATGAGACACCGGCACTCGACGTCAATCCTGTCTCTTGCAGAATCTGCGCCTTGATCTCGCGAGCGATGGCAGTAGCATGAGGCCCACCGCGCAACGGATCAGTTACATCCAGGTATGCCTCGTCAAGTGACAGCGGCTCGACCAGGTCTGTGAACTGAAAGAACACACTACGAATTTGACGTGACACTTCTTTGTACACTTCGAAGCGCGGTTTCACGAACACGATATCCGGGCACCGGCGCTGGGCTGTGATCGAGGGCATCGCGGAACGAACACCGAACTTTCTCGCCTCATAACTGGCCGCCGCTACTACGCCGCGCTTGGACGACCCACCGACAGCAACCGGTTTCCCCCTGAGCTCGGGATTATCGCGCTGCTCAACCGATGCATAAAATGCATCCATGTCAACGTGTATTATCTTGCGGATCGGTGCCGACTCCATCACTTCTCGGGCACAACGTCAGAAAGGGTTACGATTTTATATCCTAATGAGTAGGACCCGAAAAGTAAAGGAAAGTGGAGTTGATATTTCGCTATAATTGAAACGGAATTAACATCATCGAGGATCAAGGGCACCATGAAGAGACGCGAGTTTATTCGTAAAGCTGCGACAACATCCCTGCTATTCACCAGCCCCGGGATCATTGTCCGCAACTCGTACCGGCCGGGAGGAGGCACAACCCTGGTTATCAAGGGCGGAATCGTCATCTCTGGCGATGGCTCGCCCGGTCGTGAACTGGATGTTGCTATCGAGGGTTCTCGAATATCTGCGGTGGCACGAGATATCAACGCACAGGGTGCACAAATAATCGACGCACGGGGCCGTATAGTCTGTCCCGGCTTCATCGACATACATTCGCACACAGACTTGAGCCTGCTCATCAATCCGTATGCTGAAAGCAAGCTACGGCAGGGTGTAACTACCGAAGTTGCAGGACAGGATGGCGGCTCAATTGGGCCATGGACAACCGATCGTGCCTTGAGCGTGCGTCAGCGCTACAAGCAAGATTACGATATCGAATTTGATTTCGATGACCTTCGAGGATTCTTCCATCATCTTGAACACGTTCACAATCCGGCCGTAAACTTCGCATCGATGATCGGCGCTGGAACCGTCCGGGCGAAAGTAATCGGGGCCACAGATCGCCCAGCTACAGGCGATGAGTTGGAAAGCATGGTACGATTGGTAAGTGACGCGATTGAAGCCGGTGCCTGCGGCCTGTCAACGGGCCTTGAGTACATACCCGGGGCATTTGCCAGTATCGATGAGCTTGTCGCGCTCTGTGCGCCATTGAAACGAATGGGACTCCCGTACGCTTCGCACATGCGCAATGAGGATAATGAGTTGCTCGCAGCTATTGAGGAAGCCGTGACGATCGGGCAGCGAGCCGGTGTTCCTACGCACATCTCGCACCTGAAGGCCCAGGGGCAAAGTAACTGGTGGAAGGCAGAAGCAGCCCTGGAGATAATCGAGTCGGTTGCCACGGCGGGACACAAGATTACCTTCGACCGATATCCGTACGTGGCTTACAGTACCGGCCTTTCATCGTTATTTCCGGTTTGGGCCCGCGAAGGCGGTACGGATTCATTTCTGGAACGGCTGGATGACCCGGAAGCAGCCGCACTAATATCCACCGCTGTTCATGCGAAGGTGGCACAGCTGGGCGATTGGAACAGTGTGCAGGTGACATCCACCGGCAGTGACTCGTTGGCGTGGGCTCGAGGTCGTCGCCTTGGAGAGCTCGCCGCTGAACGCAACGAGGATCCGTACGAGATGACAATACACTTGATTCGGGCTGATCGATCGAACACAGGAATGGTCGGGTTTGGAATGAGCGAAGAAAATACTGCCGCAATTTTGTCACATCCGCTCGGGATGATTTGTTCGGATGGAGGAGCGCGAGCAACGTACGGGCCGCTGTCTAGTGGAACACCGCACCCCAGAACGTATGGCACGTTCCCGAGGGTACTCGGTTACTACTGTCGTGACAAGAAAGTGATGACGCTTGAACGCGCTGTTCATAAGATGACAGGAATGCCGGCGAATCTCCTCGCCTTTACGGATCGCGGAAAAGTCGAGGTAGATTTTGTAGCTGACCTGGTTGTTTTCGACCCGGAATCAGTCAACGACATGGCAACATTTGAAAATCCCCATCAATATCCCCGGGGCATCGACCACGTACTTGTAAACGGCCGATCGGTCATTCGAGACGGCGAACGGACGGACGAAAGGCCGGGTATCGTCGTGAGACCCACGCGCCGTGCTTGACGAGTCTTTTTGTCAAGAAATTTTGCTGTTTCGACCATTTAAGAAATCTCTTAAGTGGGCCGATACAAAATTCGTAGCGTTGGTGACCTATTTGATGTGCATAAACACCCACCTTAGAGAAGGCTCGGTCGCATTTGTGACCGGGCCTTTTTTAATGGTTCGACGTTACAGTCCCGAATCCGCGCCACGCCTCTCACCGCTTCCCCTCCCTGGCGTCTAGTAACACCCGAGATTGGCCCTTTCATCAGATTACTACTGTCATACGGTGGCAGAAAAGTCTCTAGAAGATCTCCAGGACTCCAATCCAGTCACGATTCTTTTCCAAAAAAGGCCCAATCGAGTGACAAACTACTACTGACACTTATCTTCGAAAACTGACCGGAAAGCGCAACACGACCTCCATTGATCGCGTACTCAGTCACACTACAAGATTCCTCAAGGGTGTGCATGACAATCACGGGTTCAGTTCAATTTCAAGACTTTGAAGGCGGCTTCTGGGGTATTGTTGGAGATAATAATGAGCAATACCTGCCCGTTAATGAGTTGCCTGATAACGTACGCAGCAACGGATGCCGGGTAAAAGCAACCGTTGAGCCCGCCAATGTGATATCTTTCACAATGTGGGGCCAGTCCGTAAAAGTTCTTCATATCGAAACGATATAGGTCGTAAATGACGATTCCAGTTCTGCTTACTGTCGGAGGATGCATTCTTATTGCATCGGGCGTCAGTAAAACATCGCGAAACCCTCTGCTAATGGTTGTCGGATTGGGGATGGCAGCCGTGTCTATTCCGTTGCAGATTGGTGCATCCTCTGGAATGGTTAACCTGATTGGCAACCTGTCCCTGAGTTTTGGACTGGGTGTGCTGGGGATGGCTGTTGTCATGAAAACAAAAGCTCTCAAGGCCTCTCCTTTCCTGGCAATCGGTGCCTTGTGCCTCGCTGTAGCCGGAATCGCGCAGATACCGGCACTCAGCAGTTCTTTCATTGCAGGCGACGAGTCCGGAACGTTTCTGCTTGAGCTTGGACCGGATGATTCGATTGATGAGGTCGCGGCAACCCTCGACCAGTACGGTGCCACCTATGAGCAGGCATTCCCCACTGTCTCCTTCGAAGCCAGTGAAGACCTCTCGAAAGTCTACATCATCAAAGGCGCTAAAAAGATTCTGAAGAAACTGATCGACGTGCTTCTTGACGACACGGAGAACGTCGACGCCGCTGAACTCAATATTGACGTCAGCCTGGTACCTGTAATTGACGGTGAAGTCAAACAATACCGTACAACAAGGATCGTAGCTGACGATCCCCTGGCTATTCAGCAATGGTCGCTGGCTGCCGCACAGATTAACGACGCCCACGAGTTTCTGAAAAACGCGACTCCTCAACGAAAAGCAATTGTCGCGATTCTCGACACGGGAGTTGATGCCGGACATGAGGACATCAGCGGCACGTTTACCGAAAGCCCGGCAGGTACGGACAAGCATGGTCACGGAACCCACTGTGCCGGCATCGCAGGTGCAGCAACCAATAACGGTGTTGGTATCGCATCCCTCAACTGGGAAGGTCAATACGTTGATATCAAGTCCTACGCTGCCCTTGGATCCAGCGGTATGGGTACCGTCGAGTCGATTGCCCAGGCCATCATCGATGCCACGACCGACGGCGCCGATGTGATTTCGATGTCTCTGGGCGTACAGGTTCCTTTCACTCCGAAGGTTGTCGTTGACGCCGTCAAGTTCGCGCTTCAGCGAGACGTCATCATCGTCGCTGCCGCCGGCAATGCGAACAGAAACGCTATCGATCATATGCCGTCGAATATTGATGGTGTCATTTCCGTCGCCGCCGTTGACGAGCACCTGAAAAAAGCGTCATTTTCAAATACAAATACTGCCCTGTCGAGACCGATAGCTGCCCCTGGAGTAAACATAATGTCACTTGAACCTGCGGGCCGGTATGGATCGAAAAGCGGGACATCAATGGCGACCCCCCTCGTTGCGGGTCTGATAGGAACCATGCGGGCGTTGAATCCATCGCTCACCGCAGACGAGGCGTATCAAATCCTTCACTCGACCGGGACCACAAGCGGTTCTGTCGGACAGACCGGCCGTGTTATTAACGCCGCCGCTGCACTCGAACAGACCGGCGCAAACCTGTAACGCTGAAGTACGTATCAGACGCGAACCGATTTTTTTGCGTCTATTCAATCCGGTGTATGACTAACGTTGCCAGATCAGTACCCGCTGCGGATAAAGCGATCGCATACAAGAACGTACGGGAGCGCATCGATGCCCTCCTGGTTGGTGATCTTGACTGGATCGCGGCAATGGCGACCGTCGCCTGTGAATTGCACAACGCGTTCGACTACTTCCATTGGACAGGATTCTATCGCAATGTCGACGGCAAGAATTTACTAATAGGACCGTATCAGGGTGGGCACGGTTGTCTGCACATAGCTTTTGATCGAGGCGTTTGCGGCGCAGCCGCACGGACGAGGCAGACGCAGCTTGTAGATGATGTCGACTCTTTCCCAGGGCATATCGCATGCTCCTCATCAACGAGGTCCGAGATCGTAGTACCTGTCGTAACGCCAGATGACCAGCTGCTCGCGGTTCTGGATGTTGACTCAGATTTGCCGGGCGCTTTCGATAGTATCGATCAAAGAGCGCTTGAAGATCTATGTGCATCTCTCGGGACAATGTTCGGAACAGCACGCACCTAGAATTCCAGCGTAGGGCGACTGCCATTTGGCCCGGTATCCCCAAAAATTGCCATAGGAAGGCATTTTCGTGGTTCTCGCCTCTCGAGACGGCCAAATGTCGCTAAATTGTCATATCTCTGACATGATTCCGATACAACAAGTGGGTACTATTCTGCGATACAGTTAGTACGCCCCTGCAGCACCGATGAAAAATAAAACTTTTAGATTCGACCAGACCATTTTAGCCGGAGATCGCGGCGGAGCGTTTGTTGTCGTGCCGGAAAAGATAATCGTAGAATTTAATACCAGAGGCAGAATCAAGATCAAGGCCTCGATTGATGCAGCAGAATACCGGGGATCGGTGGCGCCTATGGGAGGAAGACATGTTCTGGGCATCACGAAAGCAATCCGATCCCAAATCAACAAGGATATCGGCGATTCGGTACATGTCATTTTGAGTCATGACCTGGAAGAAAGAGTTGTTGAAGTGCCAGCCGAACTCGACAAAGCACTCGGCGCCGAACCGGAAGCGAGGGACAGATTTAACGGGATGTCATACACGTCCAGAAAGGAGTTTGCCCGCTGGATTTCGGATGCACGAAAACGGGAGACACGTGAACGCAGGCTAAAGAAAGCAATTGCGATGATCATCAACGGTGAGAAACTGTAGCGTCATGAATCTACTGGTTGGGACAAGCGGCTTCAGCTACCAGGAATGGAAGGGACCTTTCTACCCTTCTGATATCAAACCTTCTGAAATGTTGGAGTTCTACGGTACACGGCTACCATCAGTAGAGATTAACAACACTTTTTACAGACTTCCCAAACCGGATGTCCTGCAGATGTGGTCGAATCAAACGCCAGACGGATTCAAGTTCGCGCTCAAAGCATCACGACGGATCACCCATTTCAAAAGATTGCTTAACGCCGGCGATGTTATGGAGTACATGTGTAACATCATTAAAGACTTGCATCCCAAATTGGGTGCAGTTCTGTTTCAGTTGCCTCCAAATTTTCGGAAAAACAGCGACCGCTTAAAGAAATTTTTACCGCTCGTCCCCAACGGCATTCGTGCTGCCTTCGAGTTTCGACACGAGAGTTGGTTTGACCGGGAAATATATGATCTGCTGGAAAGTGCTAACTGTGCTTTATGCGTAGCCGATAATTCGACTGATGAAATAGTACCCGTTGTGAAAACAACTGATTGGGGATACCTTCGACTCAGGCGCCCCGACTATACCGACGAAGACCTGTTACGGTGGGCTTCTGTCATCCAGGAAACTGGCTGGAACGATGTGTTTGTTTTTTTTAAGCATAAAGATGATGGAGCAGGCCCGCGTATGGCCGAGCAGTTTCGCGCCATTATCGATTCAGTGACTAACTGAGAAGTACTATGAAACCATTAATCTTTGTTTTTTGCACCCTTCTTTTCACAACCTCGATATCGGCTCAGGATGAAGACTGGGAGTTGGAAGACTGGTCCCTGGATGAAATGATTTCAGATACTCGTGGCTTTTCCATCAGCCTTGACGTCAACGGTTCATCGATCGATCTGACAAATACCGCCCGTGTCGGACCTGAGGGATCCGGTGGCGGTGGCGGAATCGGGATAACGTATGGCTTCAATCAACTCGTTTCGTTGATTGTAGATCTCGATGGTGCAAACGTCAGTCCCAATGTTGGGACAAACTATACGCTGGGACATCTGGACGTAGGCATTGGGTTTAACTTCCTTCAGCCGGATCAGCCTTTTCGACCCTTTGTCGGGGTTGCCCTGACTGGTCGAAGCGCCACGTTCAGAATACGCGGCGATTCGGACCGATTTATTGAGACTACCGCCAGCGGACCCGCACTATCCCTTATTGCAGGATTGCGATACTTCGCCAGTCCTTCCGTCAGTATTGACGCTCAAATAATAGGAAGCGGGGGCACGTTCAACAAAATAGATGTGCCCGTTCCAGGCGGAACGCTAACGCAGGAAATCGACGTAGATTCTACGACCGGACGTGTCAAGCTTGGCCTGTCTTGGTTTGTCGGACGCTAGCAGCCAGACTTACTGTACCGGATACCAGGTCGGGTATTTTTCTGAAAAGAATGCGTGGTAAATCCGCGACGCTTTCTCGCGACCCTGATCAGACGGATGCTGGTTCGCATACCCATCCCCCGTCGGCGCAAGGAAATCCTCAATCACCCAGGTCTCTCCGCTGCCATTGGGAATTCCAATCGCACTCCACAGGTAGGCACCATGGATGTGCTTGTCCGGATCCATATGCTTCAGCGCACGATTCACGCCAAGGGCAGTTTCGAATCGAATAGGTTCACAAATGCGCGGGCATTTCGATGGCTCAACCCAGTGTGCCGGTTCTCCGGTTGTATATGTGTTGATCGCATTTGGAAAGTACTGCTCCAATAGTGCGCCCAGTTCCTGAACCTGGGTTTCAAGAGTGTCGACGCCAGATCCCGGTTCAGGAAACGCCGGATATAAAATCTGATTTGCAACAAGATTGATGGTCAAACCAACATCCGCTGCAGTATATCCTGCTGCTTCGACTTCGGCGATACAATCACTGAAAAGTGTCACCGTATTTTGCCCGATCCAATTCTCAATCGCATTGGACCCAACGCCACAGTTAATGAACTCCGGATTCATCAAGGACTGGTACTGGGCGTCATATGTATTGAAATGCTGACTGGCATTCGAATAGCCCGTTCCAACAATGACGCTTCCTACAGGAACAGGAGATGGATCGTTTGGCCAGGCATATGCTTCGCCATAGTAGCTGGCACCAACATCGTACAGGTCGGTACGATCCATGGGCACCATGGCGTTGTCACCTGCCGTAGCAGTGACAGAGACCAGTTTTTCAGTCGAATCGACGGCACCGTCTATGCTGGCGACAAGCGAAACCGAATAATCTCCCTCAGTCGAAAACAGGTGGACCGGATTTTCCTCCGATGAGCCTGAGCCGTCGCCAAAGTCCCAATCAAAAGTGTCCGCTCCTGTGGACTGATTTTCAAACGAGACGTGCAAGGCAGTCGCCGTAAAACCAAAATCACTGCTTATCTCTTGCTTTGTCAAAAAGGCCTGGACGGTTGCTCCGTTATCAACCTCATACAGCTGTTCCAATGGCTGGTAGCCAAGTCGGGCGACTGTCACACTGACTGTGCTAGCTTGAGCGACTGAAGTTTTAGCGGCAACGGGAGATCGTTCGATCGTTATACCCGGATTGCCTGAGACACTGGCGCCCAGTTTGACGAATTGCCCACTGACTGCCGTCTTGTCTCCTCCGATGCTATACATGTATACGCCCCTTGGCAAAGTTGATCCATCAATGCGAGCAGTGTATCTACCCGGACCTACAGTAGAAACTGCAGATTCCGCCACCTGCCGCCCGAGCAGGTCGTAAACAGCTATGCGTATCGACTGGTTGTTGTCATTGACGAACGGGATACGTGTAACACTCTCGAATGGATTAGGATAGGCCGCTTCAGCACGTAGGCCACCAAAAGCAGGAAGATCGTCATCGACTCCAACGGTTCCAGAAACCTCGACAGTAAGAGTTACACATCCATCCGATCCAGTCAATCCGGACGATACCGGGTTCGCTCCCTCACGAACTTCTACCGAGCTTCCATTTAGCGGGGCCGAGTCGGAACTGTCGTATGTGCACACCGTGACATCGATCGTATCGGCGGAGGCTTGTGTCGAAAAGGCAAATAACACGACCAAACAGGCGATACAGTGGATTGTAAAGGAGCGAATCATGGGAATCAGCGATATACGCAGAATATGTTGGTGTTAAACGTGGCTGTTTAGCTGCAGCACATTTTGAAAGCAGACCCATTAGTAACAGGACGTTACTATGTTGTATCTGGGATAGGTATGTTACGCAGAGCAACTAACTCTGTGCCGTTGACCCGACATCTTCAGCGAAAATGCTCAGAAACGGCAAGCCAGAAGGGTTCTAGTGCGACTCAACACCCAGTTGAGTCATTGCATCGTGAACAATCGCCTCAGCAACTTTCTCTGACGACGCCTCCGAATAAATCCTGAGGACCGGCTCAGTCCCCGACGGCCGAACCAGTAACCACCCTTCTGCCGTTGTGTGCTTGTAACCGTCAAGCGTTGAAAAGCTGGACACTGCCGAGCCGTTGATCTCCCTCAGGCCCTTTTCAGTTTCAAGCCGATCCAGGACGGCGCGCTTATTGGATTCGGTGGTGTGTGCATCAATTCGAAACGTCCGGTGATCGCCAAACTCGTCGTACAGCTCCTGCACAAGCTCAGAGAGTTTCTTTCCGCGTTTCACCACCATCTCGGCTATAGTCAAGCCAATGAAGATTCCATCACGCTCCGGAATATGGCCCATGACCGCCATGCCACCAGATTCCTCGCCGCCGACAAGAACACGATCTTCAACGATGCGAGACGCAATGTACTTGAACCCGATAGGCGTTGTGGTCACTTCCAACCCGTATGCTTCTCCCATCCGGTCAAGCATGTGTGTCGTAGAGGCCGTCTTCACGATACTGCCTGTTAATCCCTTCTCTTGATACAGGTATTTAACGAGCAGTGCCAGCAACAAATGTGACGACACAAACGCGCCCTTCTCATCGAACATCCCGACCCGGTCGGCATCGCCATCGTTAGCAATACCCAGCGAACAGCCGTTACTTACAACGGCCCTGGAAAGATCACCAAGATTTTTTTCAATTGGCTCCGGTGCCTTGCCACCGAATCCCGGATTAAACTCTGAACGTAATTCTATGACCCGGTCTTTGCCCAGGAGGTCCGAGATGACTCCCTGACCGGTCCCGTACATCGCATCATGTGCGATCTTTATTCCACCGCTCTTGATGGCTTCGATGTCCAGACGATCGCGCAGAATCTTCTTGTAGTCCTCGGAGATTGGCCGCAGTTCGATTTTTCCTGACGAGACATGTTCAGAAAATGATGTTGCGGGAGGAGTAGGACTTGTAGACTTCAACTGATCCTCTACGGCGGCGATCATTTCTGGCGTTGCAGGACCACCGAAATCCGCTTTGATCTTGAAACCGTTGTAAACGGGTGGATTGTGGCTCGCCGTGATGACGATACCAGCCTGACAACCGTATGCGTTCGCGGCCCAGCTGATCGCGGGCGTTGTGGCAAATGAATCTGAGATGATTACATCCAAATCCGACTCTGCAAAGACACAAGCTGAAAACTCGGCAAACTCGCGACCCATAAAACGTGTATCGTAACCGACGACTACTTTGGAACCGGATCCGTACGCGTCTTCCAACCATGCTGCAGTAGCCTTGCAAACGTGTGCGAGGTTATCGAAAGTAAAACCATCTGCGATTACTGCCCGCCAGCCGTCTGTGCCAAACTTGATCATATCTATAAATTGAAGTTGCGTTAAATATTTTATCCTGATTCCCTGACGCCTGAACCCGTTAGTTCGATCGAACAGAATCGAGTAGTTCCCGTGCACTGGTGATAGCAGCTGCTGTCACTTCTGCACCGCTAATCAGCGAAGCAAGGCACTCGGCGCGTTCCTCTTCATCTAGCATACGAAGTTTACTTCGAGTTCGCGCCTGCTCAACATGTTTTTCGACAACGAAATGTCGATCCGCCATAGCGGCTATCTGCGGCAGGTGAGTAATACTGATTACCTGATGGTTTGCCGCAAGATCTCTCAGCTTCGATCCTACCTGTTGCGCAACCCGTCCCGAGATGCCAGTATCAATTTCATCAAACACCATTAGCGGTATCCCGCCAGTACGGGCAAGAATCGTTTTCAATGCAAGCATGACACGACTTATCTCACCACCCGAAGCAACATCCACCAACGGTCGGACAGCCTCACCAGGGTTCGTGCTCAGAAAGAATCGTATCCGATCGTATCCATGCCTCATCGTACGGACACGATCCCCGGATTCGTGAACAACCCATCCCTCGTCATCAACAATGTAGTCTGCACGAACCTCGAATCGCGCCTCCTTAATGTTAAGTTCTTCGAGCGCAGCTACAACTCCTTTCTCGATAACATCCGCTGTCGATCGACGAGCCTTGCTGAGGTTCTTTGCCTGAACGCTCAACTCCTGAAGCAAGGTATTTTTCGATGTCTCCATCTCACGGAGTCTGTCGTCGAAATTCTCGACCTTCGCAAGATCGTCCCTGAGCTCAGCTGCGTGTGCGAGCATTTCGGATGCGGTTGACCCGTATTTTCGACTGAGTTTGTGATAATCTCCCAGCCGCTCCCGCACGAATGATAAACGTTTCGGATCAGAGTCAATCTCGGACGAATAGTTATTCAGCGATGAAGCCACTTCCTGCAGGATAATTATCACACTTCGCATCTCAGCAACGTATGACTGCAGTGTCTCATCAAATCGAACTGCACCTTCCAGTTCTTTCTGGAGGCGATCGAGGCGATCAATCACTGCATCGTCGGTATCATACAGGTCCTCATACACCTGATCAGCGGTGACGCGCAGCGTTTCGGCATTGTCAAGAATGCTGAGTTCACGAGTCAGTTCGTCCTCCTCTCCCTCAATTGGCCCGACAGCATCAATTTCAGATAGTTGGAATTCTGACAACTCCCGCCTCTCAGCCAACCTGGAGCGTTCTACAATCAGTGCCTGAATCTCGCGATCTATCAATTCCACATCGTCATACACACGCTGAAAAGCAGTCAGGGTATCACGATAGTCACCGATCTCATCGACAAACTGCCGGTGCGTTTCGTCCCTCAAAAGAGACTGGTGTTGATGCTGTCCGTGAAGGTCAATCATCTCGTCAGCAAGATCTTTCAGGACTCGTAGCGTCACCGGAGTATCATTGACGAATGCCCTGCTCTGCGTGGCAGTAACCTCCCGGCGCACAATAAGTGTTGGCTGAAGTTCGACCTGAGCGTTTCGAAGAATCTGGTCGATTTCCGAACGACCCCCGGTCGCAAAGAAGCCTTCTACAACAGCCCTGGTGGCGCCTGTTCGAACAACTTCCGTCGAAGCGCGCGCACCCATCAGAAGTCCAAGAGCACCGAGCAGAATAGACTTGCCCGCACCTGTCTCTCCCGTAATGATATTCAGGCCATCAGCGAACTCGACGTCGAGTTCTTCGATAAGCGCATAATCGCGTATGTGGAGACTTGTTAACAATCTGTTTACGAAAAAGGGCACCCCATTCAGGGTGCCCAAGATAACTGTTTATTTCATGCAAGCGAACTAGGTCCTGCCGTGACAGTGTTTATACTTCTTGCCGCTGCCGCACGGACAGGCGTCGTTCCGTCCCACTTTTTCCTCGACGACGACTGGCTGAGCCCGTGAACTTGGGTCGCGATCAGCTGCGCTCTGGCCGTTGCCATCTCCTCCGACGCCAAAACTCGTTTTAGGAGCTTCTTTTTCCACGCGTGCTTTTTTTGGATCGAGTTTACTCTGTGGAGCACTGGCCCTGACGTTCTGTCGCTGACCGTCTACGAGAGGACCTGATTTCAAAACAAACGAGACAAAATCGTGCCCGATGGTGCCCATTAGTCCTGTGAACATCTTGAAGGCTTCCATCTTGTATTCAATCAGCGGGTCGCGCTGACCAAATGCACGAAGGCCGATGCCTTCCTTGAGCTCGTCAAGGTTGCGCAGGTGGTCGGTCCAGTGCGAATCTATGAATGACAACAGTGCGGCCCGCTCCATGGCATCATTGACTTCCTGGCCGTTGGACTCGACTGCATCTTCTATCTTGACAACAGAACGGATAATTTTGCGTCCATCGGTGAAGTCAACAAAAACTCGCTCCGGCTTGTTAGCCTGATCCGAGCTTTGCAGCTTGGCCATGCTGTCATGAAATGGTCTCGCAAGGGCGTCGCGTTTGCGGTTATAGAAATCCATTGCGGTCTCAAAGACTCTCTCGACCATACCGTCATCGCCAAGCTTGACAAACGTCTCTCGATCAATTTCCAAATCAAAGGCGAGTGTTCGCAGAATGTCTTCGCGCATCTCTTCGAGCGTACCCTCGGCGTAATGGGGCCCAACGATGTCCTCGATTACATCGCGAAGCATATCCATCAGGTCACCCTGCATGCGCTCGCCCAATAGAGCGTGGCGGCGGCGGTCATAAATAACCTCACGCTGAGCATTCAGGACATCATCATATTCGAGCTGTCGTTTTCGAATCCCGAAGTTGTTTTGCTCTACCTTCTTCTGAGCCCTTTCGATACTTTTGTTCACCCATGGGTGTTCGATTACCGCATCCTCTTCAAGATTCATACGGTCCATCACCTTGGCAACACGGTCACTGCTAAAGAGCCGCATCAGGTTGTCATCAAGTGACACATAGAACTGACTTACACCGTCGTCACCCTGTCGTCCTGCACGACCCCTCAGCTGGAGGTCAATACGTCTACTTTCGTGACGCTCGGTTCCGATAATCGCAAGGCCGCCGCGTTCGCGTACTCCCGGTCCAAGCTTGATATCGGTACCACGACCTGCCATGTTTGTCGCAATGGTCACCGCACCCTGCTTACCAGCGTCGGCGACAATAAGAGCCTCCTGTTCTGCCCGGTCGCGTTTTGCGTTTAGAACATTATGTTTGATGCCGCCTCGCTTGAGCATCCTGCTCAACGTCTCGCTGACCTCGACAGAAGTTGTGCCTACAAGAACCGGTTGTCCTTTCTTGTTGTATTCGCGAATCTTATCGATCACCGCGCTATACTTTGCGCGACGTGTTTTGAAAACGAGGTCATTCCTGTCGTCTCGTGCGATGGGTTTATTCGTCGGAACGACGACTACATCCACGCCGTAGATCTTGTGCAATTCTTCTGCTTCCGTTTCGGCAGTACCCGTCATACCTGAAAGTTTGGAGTACATCCGGAAATAGTTCTGCAGTGTAATAGTCGCATACGTCTGTGTCGGCGCCTGGACCTTTACTTGCTCTTTAGCCTCGATTGCCTGGTGGAGACCGTCGGAATAGCGACGCCCCGGCAGTACACGACCTGTGTGCGTATCGACAATCATGACGCGGCCATCCTGAACGATGTACTCGACATCTTTCTCGTACAACGTGTATGCCTTCAGCAACTGTTCGATGGCATGGAGTCGTTCGGCGCGGTCAGCATACTCGGAGTACAGGGTCCTCTTTTTGTCCTCGAGATCCTTCTTGACAAGGCGTCGGTCGTTAAGGAGCTTGTTCTGCTTCTTCTCCTCGTCCAGAGATTCGTTTTCATATCGGGTCTCCAGCTCAGCCGTGGCCTTTGAATAATCCTGCTCAAACTGAGCAACCTCGACGCCAATGTCGGGAAGAACGAAGAGATCTGTCGGCTGCCCGGCAGCCTTCGAGATAAACTGCCGACCCTTCTCGGTCATCTCGATCGCATGCTGTTTTTCGTCCAGAGCATAGTACAGCTCGTCGTCGACAAACGGCATGTTCTTGGCATTATCCTGCAGATAGGTAAACTCCGTCCGCTGAAGGAGCTGAGCTACACCGGGTTCACTCAGGAGCTTCCTGAGTTTCTTGTTTTTCTGAAAGCCTCGAGAAGCTCTCAACAACGCAAGTCCCGCCTCTGCCTCCAGCTCTGCCACGCGCTTTCGGTCCGAGCCTTCCATGCTGTCGCGTTCCGCCAGCGATTTTTCCGCATCGGCGACAAATTGTGCGACAAGTTTCTTCTGTTGACTGACTAACCGGTCGATCGGTGAACGCAGTTCCGTGAATCGATCGTCATCCGGCTGTGGTACCGGTCCGGAAATGATAAGAGGGGTACGGGCTTCATCAATAAGAACGGAATCGACCTCATCAATGATAGCAAAGTGGTGGTCACGTTGTACGAGTTGATCCGGATCAACGACGAAGGAGTTGTCACGCAGATAGTCAAAACCGAATTCGTTATTCGTTCCGTACGTGATATCAGAACGATAGGCGGTTCGGCGACCGGGTGAATGCGCATCATACTTGTCAATGACATCCGAATTCAGGCCCAAATAGTTAAAGACGGGAGCCATCCATTCGCAGTCACGCTGTGCGAGGTACGGGTTAACCGTCACAATATGTACACCGCGACCAACGAGAGCATTCAGGTAAATCGGTGCGACCGCTACCAGCGTCTTACCCTCACCTGTCTTCATCTCCGCAATGCGACCCTGGAGCAAGGCAACACCGCCGAGAAGCTGAACATCGTACGGGACCATGTCCCACTCTATC
>JABDKO010000102.1 GCA_013002165.1 Rhodothermales bacterium
CATAATTTCGATAGTGATATCGATAAACGCAGGATAGATCAGCTCCATCGACTGGCGTTGATCCAGATCATTGCCTTGCGCATAAACGCTGACACGATCTGTTTGCATCCAATCTTCATCGAACAGCGATGAATCGTTGATTGCAGGTCCACAGACGCTGAGAGGTAGTGAATATATAAGTATCATAGTTGTCATTCAACAGATCTATCTGAACTTCCCGGACGAATTGCTCATCAGAGCCGACAAGTGCATCATTCTTCGAACAATCTCAGGCGCACTGCCTGTGCTCCATTCATTCGAATCATTAGTTCATCAATGGAATCAATGACTCAACTCATGGTTGGCTGATTCTCCTCGACTGCATGCATGGGCATATTCGACTAGCACAAGAGTTCGTCAGGTGACGTACGTTTCTTGTCGGCGATTTCAGCTGATGAAAACAGCAGGCGGCGAGCGCAGTTCAGCCACTTTTTCCGGCTAATTCAAGCAAAGTGATTCCACCTCACACAGGCATCAGCATTGGCTTTCTACGCTCGACTCACTATTATGCCGAATGAAACAGAGTCGAGCGTATGCGGAAACAGAGGTAACACCCTATTCGACGTTCTGCAGCGATTACCTACGTCCTTATACGTGTACCTGTCGCTGTCATTGTCATTGATACTGTCGGCAATGTCCTCTGCGACCAACCAGTATCGGGGTGGTACGTGCAATCACTGGTTTTCTCCTCGAGTTCTGTGGAGTGGGTGATACTGCAGCTTGGCTGCGCGTGCCTGTGTGCAGTCGAAGGACTGACTCTGGACCCCGGGGGAATTGTAGATCGTACCGGTGTTCAGGTGGACACGGCCGTCGCAGATGCAGTACAAAGTTGGTGTGCCTGTTGAGTCGGTGATTCGCCACCGAGGATATCAGATACTGCAGTCCATCTCTGTCAAATGACACAATGTCCGCGCTGAACGCATACAGAATTGACACATGTTGATTCTGGTTGTCAGCGTTAATCGGAATACCAGATGCTGCTAAACATCAACTCAAATCGAAGGTTGTCCTCCCACAAACTCCAGGGTTGGGTAAACGTTTCGATGGCGCCATTACTGTCAGTGATTTTAATGTTTGTCGCGCTGTCGATCTCATCGTCTTCTACGTTAAGCTCCAGCTTGCTACCGTCATCACCGGTAAGCTCGAGTTCACCCATCACCATCTTTCCAAGTGATCTGTCGTATCGAAAACTCGTGAGTACCTCGGCGTGGAGCTGACGATAAGCTGTCGCAGCTGAGCGCACTGTGAACTCACCTTGCATCCTATCGCCATTATAGTCAATGCGGGTGTTCGCGTTGGATAGCTCAAACGTTGAAACGCCGGTGTTTAGACTGTAGCTCACGCCCGCCGCCTGCCGTCGATTACCTGATGGATCATGATGTTCACTCACGCTGCCAGCATACCGAAACCACCGAGAGTTACCTTCTAGCGATAATCCACTGGATGCTACTGTGGCATCAACATAGAAAACTCCGATGCTCGTGACCACCTTTTCGCGATGCAACGAGCCATCCAGCACCACCACATTATCCTGGCAGCCTTCAAATCCGAAATCCCATGCTAAGTTTGTGATAGTAATTTTGTAACCGGTCAAATGACTAACAAACGGAGTGAACCGAGCAGTACCGCCGTTCAGACAGGTGACATTCGTCTCTACCGAAAAGTCGTCAGGCAGGCCGGCATAGACCGGGTCCGACCAGTCTGGGAGCGTTGCAATGTCGGAAAAATAGGCCTTACCGGTGTAGATGTCGAACACGTGTCGCAGGAGCTCGACATGATTTTCACGGGTAATCGCTGGCAATGGAGGCGGTCTATCCAGAGTGGTCACGTCAACCGTGATTGGAGTGCCGTGGTTACCATCATTGTCCACCGCTATTACACTATACTGATAGGTGGTTGCAGGCTCGAGCATGGTGTCCAAATAGCTACTTGCCACTACTAATTCCTCTATCAGCACGCCATCCCGACTAATGTCATACCCCATCACCCGGCCATCGTCTGTTGAGGGTAACCAGAACAGTTCTATTTCGTATGGAGAATGCACTGTGGCGGTCAGATTCCCAAGCATCGTGGGCGGGGTGCCAGGATAATCGTCTATCGGAGCCTGATCATCATCTGATGAGCTACAAGCGGCAAGGATAATCGCACCGCTGAGAAAGGCAGCAAGCAACCATCGTCCTGGATTTAACTGTATTGCATGGAGGCACATGTCGTTAACAGGAATCGAACATTCTTGAATACGAAGATAGCCTACGCTAACCGCAAGGCAGTTGATCCAGATCAGCTAGCCGGTATGTATAAGTATGGCCCGATACGACGCTATCAGCATCATATCGCCGATCTGTCAGTTCAATAGAGCTGTTTCAGGGTAAGGCATCAGAACATCTGAGCAGCATGACCTATTATTCCGGACGGACACCGCCGGATTGCCAGGATACGCTGTATATTCAACAGTTACTTATGGCCAGGCAGAGACGGTCGACGAAAGCCCATATTCTCAATCTGGCTCAATGTCCGGATACAAACTGACGGCAGCTATCTGAGGGGCTCAGAGACACACTCACTGATTGTACTGGGCAGCAAACAGCGACCTCTGGAACGAAAGCGATGGTTGTATCGGTGAACCAAGATGCAATCCGGAGTTCGATTAACCATCACGTTTGATGGTGGTGACGGATACGTGCCAAAACATGAAATCCTGATTCTTAACCAGGGCCTGAGGTGTTGGTGTCGACTTTGCTTCGCGGGCAATTGACGATCCAAACCGAACACAAACCATTGGAA
>JABDKO010000106.1 GCA_013002165.1 Rhodothermales bacterium
AACTAGTGGTTCGCCATCCACATCACTCGTTGCGATTGCATAACTGTACGCCGAGTCTTCGGTCGCGGCAGTGACCGCTGTAGAATCAAAGGTCGGGGCGTCATTGGTATTGGCCACGAGGATCGAGAAGCTCTGAGTCGTTATCACTGTACCGTCGGTGACTTCGAGCACCACCGAGTGACTACCGACTTCAGCATTGGTGGGCGTGCCGGTGAGTGAGGCGGTACCATCACCGTTATCGGTCAACGTCAGCCAGGCGGGCAGAGTGCTGGCCGTGATGGCCAGCGGATCGCCGTCCACATCCGAGGTCGCAATCGCGTAGCTATAGGCCGAGTCTTCGGTAGCGGCGGTTACTGGAGTAGAATCAAAGACCGGAGTATCATTAACACCAATTATCTGAATCGTTACAGTGGCTGTGTCTGTTGCAATTCCGTCTGTCGCTGTGTAGGTAAATTTGTCTTCTGTAGTGGCTCCCGACCCAAGCGATTCGAACGCTCCATTAGTATCGTAGTCGAAGCTACCATTGGCGTTGAGTGTGAGCAGCGCGCCTGAAGCTAACGTGATTTGGCTGCCGACATTGGCGGCATTACCCTCAACCTCACTAATTGTCAGTGGGTCACCATCTGCATCAAAGTCGTTCCCCAGTACACCTGGAGCGGCTTCGGTGATTGTCGAATCCTCGGAAACCCAGTAGCCTGTTGGGGCAGCATTGACAGCAAGTGTGCCATCGTTTGTACCGGCCGAATCGGTAGCGGTATAGCTGTTCTCATCCAGTTTCCAGTAGCCCACGAGGTTCGATTCACTACCAGTGAGCGTCGTGTTCATATCCGCAGCTATAACCACACCTGTTCTAGCTAAATCCCATATGCGCACGTCGGATATACGGCCATCGAAGCTTTGATTAAGTGGATTATTCTGCCGTCCACCGATACGAAATTCGTCCAACGTCGCATGTGAATCTCCGATCGTGCCACTGCCGTCGTAGAAATCGATTTGAATACCATTCAGGTAGGTGGTCACGTCACCGTTGTCGTAGGTGACAGCGATATGTGACCATTCGCCGAGCTCAACCGCGACTCCGGTGTTGTGCCATCCCCATGAAGGGTCGGTATTGGCGAAAGCCCACTGAATTGTATTGTCAGCAGCTAATGCAACCTCGTATTCGCCTTCCCTGTTGACGATCATGGTATTTAAATTCGTCGACCCATCGGGATTTATCCACGCTTCAATGGTCATCGTTGCGCTCATCTCCAGCGCAGCGTCTGTGCCAATCAGTATATGATCTTCGATGCCATCAAAATCGACGCCATGGCGGTCATCGGCTGCGTGCGGTGCATCGTTGACATCTGTCTCGGTGATCAGGGTAGTTGCAGTAGCGGTGCTGGCTGAATCCTCAGCTAGAAAATTATCGATGCCCCATGTCGAGCGAAGATGCCCCCCGATGCCATTAAAATCGCCGAAATAAAGTCCCCAGTTACCAACGGCGGTCAGCGAGTTGTCCGTCGAACTGATTACCTGGATCCCATTGTGGTAGATCTTCTTCGTCGCGTCGGTTATCTCAAGCTTGAACGTATCGCCTGGCGCTATCGTGACATCGACAGTGCCCAGTATGGTCGTGACACCGCCTTCCATTTTTGCAAGCTGTAGGCTGTCCTGGGCATTGCCGTTAGTAAGCACTTGCAGGTAGTAAAAATTGTCATTATCAACATAACGTCCAAACACGCCGACAGGTTTGGTACCGGTGGTGGTATCTATTGATGATAATGTAAAACTGATCGTTTGGTCGACACTGGTGGGAGCCGGTCCGGCTGTATACGCCTGCCCGACTGAGTTCTCATCTGATCCCCCGTTGAGAACATCAAGAGAGCCATTGATAGTCGCATCCGTCCCGGCTGTGCTGGAGTCGTAGACTTCTGTCCACCCAAGGCCTGTGTTCGGCAGGTGAGCGGTGATGGGTGTATCAGAGACTTCCGTAAATGCATCACGCACCGTACCGAAGGTTGCCGTGCCGTAAGTCACGGTAGCGTTCGATAATGTGGCAATGATTGTCTCAGTGCCTTCCAGTGCGATATCATCTATGGCATTCACGGTGAAGGTGAAAGCACCTTGGCCAGCGCCCCCATTAAAACTACTGTCAAACGTTAGAGTGTCTACAGCATCGAAGGTAACGCCAGCGGTTGTTCCAGCGGCATTCGCGATCGCGGTGATAAAATTGTCGTAGTCGGTACCTGATTGTGCTGAGCCTGATGCAACGATATCCACGCTGGCCGTGTTTCCACCTGCCAAGGCATCACCTCCGAGTACCACACTGAATGTCGACTGCTCGGCAAGGTCTTCCGATATGCTGATTGTAGAGTCTATTGTGAAGTTAACCGCTACATCTTCAACAGTAATCGCAACTGTTGCCACGTTAGAATCTGTACTGCCGTCGTTAACTTTGTAAGTAAAGGAATCTGTACCGCCGAAGTTCAACGTCGGCGTATAAGAGAAAGTACCGTCGGCGTTGAAGGTAAAAGACGCTGCATTTGAAGGACCGGATATAAGAATCGCTGTTAATGCATCACCCTGGGGATCTGTATCATTGGTCATCACTCCGCCAATGGCCGGTGCCAGTTCTTCACTACCAAACGAGACGAAGCTGTCGCTCATAGAGGCGTGTTGCGCGGCGATCCAGTCGGCTGAGCGCGCTACATCTGAAATTCTAATTTCGTCAAGTAGACCTTTGAAGAATTCGGTAATCGTCGATGTGGCATCGTTTTCACCGCCACCTATGATCACATCATTGTCATCCGTGGTAATTGCACCCATGCCAGTAGTGCTTCCTACCAGTACCCCGTTAGAGTACAGTCGCAGATCGCTTCCATTGTGTACCGCCGTTAGATACTGCCATGTTGCATCGGGTATCGCGCCAGCGGAACTTACGACACCGCCGCCACTGTCATACATGGCAAAACTGCTCGGTGCGTTGTACTTGGCTGCCGTTACATACGAATCTGATGAGTCGGTGCCCAGCTGCCGATTG
>JABDKO010000249.1 GCA_013002165.1 Rhodothermales bacterium
GCTAAACGCGGCGGTCGTTCCAGGCCGGTCTCAATCAGCGATTTGCCAAACGCGCAGATCAAGTCGCATTCAATCGACATCGATGAAATCCTGAGCGTTGATCGAGCTCTAGGCAAGCTGATGCGTATCGACAGAGAAGCGGCCGAGGTTGCTGAACTTCGATACTTTGCGGGCTTGACAATTGAGCAGGCTGCCGAAGCTCTTGGCGTTTCTGAAGCTACAGTCAAAAGGCGATGGACGATCGCCAGGGCGTGGCTTGTAAAACAATTTTCGTCAGATGCCGGCTCGGCGTGATCCGGATGCGTGCAATTATTCGGTTATAGAACAAATCAGACGCTGCACTGATGCCGAACACACACTGGAAATATATCACGGACCTCGTACTGGAGGTGCTTGAGCTTCCCGAGACCCAGCGGGATGACTTTCTCACACAAAGGTGTACACGTACAGACGGATCTATCGACACGTCGTTAAAGAAAGAAATAGAAACCTGGATTCTCGCTGCCAGGAAAGCGGAATCCGTCGATGCCTTCAATTCACCTGTGTCGGGACTTGCAGTAGACGCCGCTGCTGCGGAGAATATCACCGGATTCTCTCTGCCTGAACAGATTGGTCCGTGGCATCCCATCCGCCGGCTTGGAGCAGGCGGAATGGGAGTAGTTTACGAGGCGCATCGCGTTGATAAATCATTTGATCAACGCGCCGCCCTGAAACTTGTACGTCCGGGCTTCCTGATCGATTTCGGGGCACGATTTCTTCGGGAACGATCGGTTCTCGCAGAGCTGAACCATCCGGGGATCGCACGGCTGTTGGATGGAGGGATCACCGGCGAAGGCGTTCCTTATCTCGCAACCGAACTGATCGACGGCCAACCGATCACGAACTACTGTGACGAGCGTCACTTTTCAATCCGCGACCGGCTTCGGATTTTCGCAAAGGTCTGCGATGCTGTCGCGTATGCCCACCAGAATCTTGTCGTACATCGCGACCTGAAACCCGGACACATATTCGTCATCGAAGTCGATGGAAAGCCAGCTATCAAGTTACTCGATTTCGGTATCGCCAAACTGCTCGAATCACGCGATGACGGTCTAACACAAACGGGCTCTGTTCCGTACACCCCGGCCTATGCGGCACCCGAGCAGTTGAAGTCACTCCCTATTACCACAGCTACGGACGTTTATTCTCTCGGAGTTCTCCTCTATGAACTCGTAGCCGGCAAACGGCCGTACGATCTTGAAGACACAACTGCAGCCCGGATCGAAGAGCTTGTCTGTCGGCGGGTACCGCCTGCTCCTTCAGCACAAATATCAGACGTGTCGAACAGGCGGGTCGTCAAAGGGGAGCTCGACCAGATAGTAATGAAGGCGATCTCGAAAGAGCCGGAGAGGCGTTACCGCTCCGCTCATTCATTGGGTGATGATGTTCGCCGCTTTCTTTCCGGCCTTCCAATCGACGCCCTGCCAGACATTGCCAGCTACCGCTTGCAGAAATTTGTGAGCAGGAATCGGGTTGCGGTTTCCGTAGCATCAGTTGTACTCGTCAGCCTGATCGTCCTCGTAAGCGCATTCACAATATCAATAAACCGTCAGAAGAACCGGGCGGAAGCTGCAGCGATAACGGCATCAGAGGAAGCCGCCAGGGCAACTGCCATTTCGGGATTTCTGGAACGTGTGCTGCGAACCCCGAATACATCCTGGTACGTGCAAGCGGAGAGGAAAGGACCCGAGACGCCAATAATCGACGTGCTCAATGAGGCGGCACAGCTCATCGATACTGACTTTAAATCCCAGCCTGAGATCCAGGCAGACCTGCACCACATTATCGGCGACACATACATGTCGTTAGCCGATGTTGAGCGAACAAACTACCATCATTATCGAGCTCTCGCTATACGAGAAAGTCTATACGTCGCACCACATCCGAAGCTGGCTGAAGCACTGTACTACATCTCCTTCGTTGAGGGCAGTCTTGGCAGAATTGTTGAACGGTCTGAACGACTCCGTCAGGCGCTCGATATGCTTCGCCTCAGGAACGAAGGCAATAACTATCCCTTTATCCTTGAAGAACTGGGATCAATCGCTGCATCGGTTGGCGAGTTCGAAATAGCGCACGGACTACTCGCGGAGGGACTGACGTTTGTTGACGCCAATTTCGTCGAGGGAACTGATGCTTTCAGGTATCGCACACGACTGCTTGCGAGCATTGAGCGTACCATAGGTCGTTCATACTTGCTGGCCGGCGACGCAGAGTCAGCCGCCTACCATGTTGGAGAGAGAGAACGGCTTCTGAAAGATGTGCCGCCCATTGATGGCCACTATCAATGGATAGAAAATGCGTGCTTTTCCGGCCTGCAACAAATGGAAGCTGGCAACACAGACAGTGCAGAACAATCGCTGATCACCTGCTACGACCATACGAACGCTCGGTCGCTCGTTTATGATGGCGTTGACCAGGAAGGAAAAACTCGTTCAAACGCGGTTATGGAACGACCTGCCAGTCTTAGCGGTTGGGCCGCAAACAAACTGACCGAGCTGTATGTCGCCAGAGGTGACGAGACCGGCAGGAAAATGGTCGAAGCTCGAGCCGAACGATACAGAAGTGAAGTCGACTCTCTGCACTCCCTCCTTCAGGAAAGAGGTGTCTTCACAGATGTACTTCGCTAGCGCCGGATGAACAACCGGGAGACAGTTGACTGTCCGGAGACGATTCGAGCTACATATACTCCGGATGGCAGGTCCTGCACGTCAATATCGACAGATCCTGAGCCTGAAGTACTGCCCGACCGTTCAATAAATCTCCTTCTTCCGGTCACGTCGAGAATCTCAACTGCAATGGCATTTCCCGGGTTTCCGGAATAGGCAACAGTAATCCTGGTATCAGTCGGGTTGGGATGAATACTCTTAATTGTGAAGGCAGCGGCTACGACAGGCTGATCATCAAGTCCAACAGCCTGTGTAGTTGCGGTTGGTGACGGATCAGAGACCTTGCCAAGTCTGCTGATTGCGGTGAGTTGATAGGTGTACGTCAAACCCGGATCAATGTCAGCATCCCGGTACTCATTAACCGAAGCGTTTACGATGGCGAGTAGGTCAGTTGCCGCCGTGACGTCCGGAGTGTCCCCCTGGCTTCTGAAGATCGCGAACGTACCGAGTGGATCCAGCGAATTGGAGACAGGAGTCGGCCAGCTGAGAACCAACTCGGGTGCGCCTCCGGAACCGCTTTCCAGGGCTAATTGCAAGTCTGATGGTGCGTCAGGCTCGAACGAGAAAAAGCGCTGCGACATGGGCCAAGGGATAGCCTGCGTCGGGTATGCGGCTGTAAAATCGAAATTAAGTATATGATCATACCTGAAATACACCTGTCCTCGCGCTCCCCGTGTTCGTGTGAGATCGATCTGCTGATCCAATTCGGCCAGCACGACAGATTTGTACGGACCCATTCCCACAAAAACGGGCTTGCCCTGAACCTCGGAAACCCACTCATCGACCAGAAACGTAAAATCGGGAGAGTCAAAGGTGTTGGGTGGTTCAGGCTCCCGCCCAATACTGAAATAGATCTGAGGCGCCAGATAATCGGTGCTTCCTTCGACTAGCCACAGACGGGACTCCTGATACGTATCGTCGAACGCCCACAGCGCCGGCCATGCGTTCGGAAATGGTGTGTAGTTTCCGAGTGGAGTAGCGCTCACCTTGACCCAGTTTTTTGCCTGCATGATTGCATCGGACGCATCCCGAACGAACAGGGTTACATTGTTGCGACGCCAGTCATCGAGGACGGTAAATCCTCGGGGGTTCTGACTGAACAAATCAAAGTCGTCCGAATAGCCTTGTTGATTGTACCGGACAAAATCGAAGTGAATACCGTCGATGTCGTAGTTATTGACGATCTCCATAACATTGTCCACCAGCCACGCGCGAGCCTCTGAAATAGCCGGATTCAACCACAACGCGCCCGAAACATCGCGAACCCAGTCAGGCTCCTCATAGTAGACATGCCCGGGATTCGAAAGTGACTCGAACTGAGTGACCGTGCTGGTATCTCCTATGCGAAAGACATTGAACCATGCGTGTAACTCCATTCCGAGCCTGTGCGCTTCCGCGACGGCAACAGCCAGCGGATCGTACCCCGGATTGACACCGGCACCCTTCAGCCGGGCACTCCACGGAAGCCGGACACTTGGATACATTGCATCACCCCGGGCCACAACTTGCATGATAAACGTATTCAATCCGTGACTTTTCGCGGTCTGGATTCGGGCGCGCAAGTCAGCCGCCTGTTTATCCGCCGAATCGCTCGTTGACACCGGCCAGTTGCCGTCACCAAGGACAGTCGCAAACCAGACGGCACGCGTTTCAAAAAGTGGAGTGTCCTGGCCGGTGACACTGTGGACAAGAAGAAGTTCAATACACAAAAAGACGAAAATCCCGTATCGATAAATCATCCAGAAAAACAGTTTTTAGAATGTGAAGGGCAATGATTGAATGTACATATTTCAGTGTAGCAGTGCAGGCAGGTGCTGTTAATCAAAATGCAATTAGTCCGATACCGAAAATGGCCGCTGTATCGATCCTGCCCCTATCTCCATGCGTTCGTCGACTCACTCGAGAAAATTCAAGCTGAAACCCGTTCAGAAAGAATTTGCGAAAATTCGGCGAGCATACGTATTACTCCTGGTCGTACCGCTGGCCGTCCAGGTCATACTATTCAAGCTCATCAAGTTCTCGATTCTGCAGAACGAGGCAACCCACTACCGTACGTTTGAAAATTTCCTGGGGCAGCTGCTGGTCGAAAATGCACCACTGCCGATGCTACTGAGTTGTGTCGGCATTATCATCGGTCTGCTGTTGTTCAACCGATTCACAGCAATCGGCGTGTTTTTCGTCCCGGTAGTTGTAGCGATAGTAGGAGGTATCGGCTACTCCCTCAACCTGATCCTCGACAGTGTGCCTGCCTGGGTCAGCTGGGAATTTCTGGAAATTATCCGGATGGATGTGTTTCTGATTCTGGCGCTGGCGGCTGCTTTTCTCCCGGGTCTCAGGTACCTGAATGGAAAGCTGCTCACTGCTCATATAGTCATCATTCACTTTGTCACAATTGCTGTCGGCTGTCTGACCGCATTTGAGTTCGGCTATTTCGTAGAAACTGGCTCTCTGGCTGACTCGTATCTGCTTGTCTACTCCGTCAAGCATGCGAACAATGCAGCGACCGTTCTAGCCAGCGAGATGTCGGCAACCAAAATCATGCTCCTGTCCCTGCCGATAATATTCGCATCTCTCCCGATTGGATACCGGCTGATCGCCAGAAGCAAGAAAAAGATTGAGCGATTTGACGTGCACAAAAAGAGCGTACCGATGAACACTCCCTTGCTTGCAGCAACAGCGGCGATCATCTTTTTCGTACCGTCCGTACCTGTCTCCCCAGGCCTTACACCGATTCGCGACAACATCGTCAGCCAGATGGTCGAAGGTGTTCGGTTCAGTAACCAGCCATTTGACATTGTAGAAAACGAGAACGAACTGTTCAGAATCCCGTCGGAACCCGCCCGCCTTGTAGAGAGCCATGATGCAACAGCCCGAAATCTGATAATTGTCATTCTGGAATCAACCGGGGCCGGGTCGACAACTCTGTACAATCCGGAGATTGATACGACACCTTTCCTCGACAGTTTGAAAATGCGTGGTTTTGTCGTTGAGGATATGTCTGTGGTAGTACCACACACCAACAAAGCACTGATTCCGATCTTGTGCGGAGTGTATCCCAAACTGAGCCAGGACGAATCGCAGCTCAGTCCATCCACGAGGTGCCTGCCGGAGCTGCTAAATGAGTTCGGGTACACATCTGCGTTTTTTACACCTGCGCAACTTGAATTTGAAAACAAAGGAAGGTTGCTCGAGCAGGCCGGGTTCGATCATGCATTTGGAGATGGAGACTTCGATGTGACCGGCTACAGTTCCGTCAACTATTTTGGCTATGAAGATCAGGTAGTCGTAAAGCCCATCGTCGAGTGGGTCAACCGGCAGCAAAAAGACAACAAACCGTTCCTCCTTTCCTATCTCACACTGACACCGCACCACGACTACACCGTGCCCGCCGCGCATGAAAGGAAGGAGTATTATCCTGACGACAGAGAACGCGACGCATACCTTAACACCGTCGCCTATCAGGACAATGTTCTGTCTGATTTATTCAGCCGGCTGGAAGAGGCGGGCGCCCTGGATTCGACGAGCGTAATTATCGTCGGAGATCACGGCGAAGCATTCGGAGAACACGGAATGCGGTATCACAGTTCTGCGATGTGGCAGGAGGTGATGCATGTGCCCGCGGTAATTCTGACACCGGACGGCTCAAATGGAATTATCGAGGGTCCCCGACAACATCAGGATCTGTTGCAAACTGCAGCTGACTTGCTCGGGTACGAGGTCGAGGGCGATAATTTCCCCGGCACGAGCCTGTTCGACAGCGTTGGATCGGACCGTACACTATACATGGCCGGATGGTTGGAGAATCAGTCGATGGCAATGCGGACGGGTAAGATGAAGTACATATATCGGTTCAGACGTAGTCCGGCAGAGTACTACGACCTTTCGGTCGATCCGGAAGAGAAGACAAACCTGACTGGCGATCTGACTGATGAAGCGCGAGCAGCTATAGAAATGGAAGCGCTCCAATGGCGAGCTGCAGTGAATCGCACGTACGATCTACAGCCGTAGTGTTCTAATCTGTGCTTGAGGGAAGGAGTCGGTCGAATGCCATATCTTGGAGGATCGTAAGGTCGAGGTCATTGTATGCCCGGTCCTACGCTGCGTAGTCGTTCTGCCAGGAGTTCTCCGAAATCTTACATGCCGGTCGTTCACCGACACAATCCATCGTTTCCACTTCGCCTTTCCGGACATGGTTCGCGTTCCAGGAGGGCAGGTGGAAGAATATGCATCACCGACCTTGGGACAAATTCGTTCCACTCAGTCGTGGTCCGTTCGCGAAGCGGCACTATCGAAATAATCGACCGTCTCAAGCAACCGGTTGCTCTCGGGACGGAGGGCTTTGCCAAGGGCTTTCTGTCTGAAGATGCAATGGAAAGAGCCGTCGAGGCGATGCGAATCGTAAAGCAATTTGGCCTCGACAATAATGCGCGCGGCCACCTTGCTCTTGCCACAAGTGCAATACGTGAGGCATCCAACGGTCAGAAGCTTATTCGCCACATTAAAGATGCTTCGGGCATCGAAGTCGTAGCAATCACTGGAGAGGAGGAAGCGTATTTGATCTATCGCGGCGTAACCGCGAGTCTACATTTCAGTCAACCCGTGGTACTGGTCGACATTGGAGGTGGGAGCACGGAAATCACCATCGCGGACACCCACGGTCGCAGAAGCTCCGTCAGTTTACCGCTCGGTGCCGCTCGCCTTACCGAGCAGTTTGTGTCTCATGACCCGATAACAGTCGCAGAACTGCAGGCCCTTCAAGCCCATTTCGAAAAACTATTGAGACCAACAATCGACGATGTGTTGACACTCAATATCCACACACTCATCGGCTCCTCGGGTACGATCGAAAACCTTGCCCGAATTGCATCGAGAATGCCCCTCGAGGTAATAGTTGACAAGGAATTTGCTGTTAGTGCGTACGAGGTGGAAGCGGTTGCCCGAGAATTCCTCTTTTCAGATAGGATCAGCCGGGCATCGATAGAACGACTGAGCGCCAAACGTATTGACCAGATTGTGTCAGGGGCAGCCCTGATCGCCTTCCTCATCGACCGGATGCGAATTGCTCGGTTGCGCATCTCTCCGTTTGCCCTTCGCGAGGGTGTCATGGTGGAGTTTGCGTCGAAAGAGCCTGACAATCAGCTCTAGGCAGTGGCTTCTGTACGTTCCTGGAGTGCTCTGACCGGAAATTTTCTCAGTCAGCTTTGCGCACCTCAGAGGGGATGTCTTTACCGTATCTTTTCTTGCCGAAAGAGAGTCATTTGGGTAACTTGCCGCTTCTGACCGCGCTGTAGGCCTGTTTGGATTAGGCCGCGGCGGGCGCAAGGAATCACTGCCGTATCAATTCAATTCTGAATGACACCTCAATTTCTGTTTTTTTGCCTCGCCATTGTTGCCATAACAGCGGCTCTGGGGATGCTCATCGCCAGGAGCCCCGTGTCCAGCGCTCTCTGGTTGATTCTGAATTTGTTTTGTGTGGCTGGCCTGTACCTGACGATGAATGCTCAATTCCTCGCTGTGGTCCAGGTACTGGTATACGCCGGCGCCATTATGGTGTTGTTCCTCTTCGTAATCATGCTCCTTAACGTTGCGGCGTTGCCCAGTGTCAGGGATATAGACTGGAGGCTCGGAGTGGGGTTCGTTCTCGGTGTCGCTCTCCTCGCACAACTCAGCTACGCAATAGCATCCTCTACTGATCTCATGCCTGCCGAGGTATCGCTGGAGTCGACAGTTGCGACGGGATCTGTAGAGGTGGTTGCCAAAGAATTGTTTACTCGCTTTGCAATGCCCCTTGAGATGATCGGAGTGTTGCTCCTTGCCGCTACAATCGGAGCCGTGCTTCTGGCTCGACGTGTTTCACCCAAGTAACTCTTCGTCCATGGAAATTCCTGTTGACTGGTACCTTGCGCTAAGCGCGATACTATTCCTGCTCGGAGTGATCGGTGTACTCTTCCGCCGGAATGTCATCATCATATTGATGTCGATAGAGCTGATGCTGAATGCCGTCAATATATCCCTGGTGGCACTCAGTCAGGCTACTGGAGATGTCTCTGGTCAGATCCTTGTTTTCTTTGTGATGTCAGTCGCCGCGGCAGAGGCGGCAGTGGGCCTCGCGATAGTGATTGCCATATTCCGGAACAAGCTTTCCGTTGATGTCAACGATTTCAACCTGTTCAAACACTAACCCACTCGACAAAGTCCGACCAGTTGATGAACATTGATTCTCTAGTCTTACTGGCTATTGCACTTCCACTGATGGGTGCCGCATTCAACGGACTCGTCGGTCTCTTTGCGCCCGGCTACAGGTCAAACAAGACGCTGATTGGCACGCTTGGCACGCTGTGCGTCGCTATTCCGTTCGCGATTGGCGTTCTGCTCTTTATTCAGTTTGATCACGATGCTCACATCACCCGCGCCTTCACGTGGATGTCAGCAGGCGATTTCACCGCCGACTTCGGGTATCGCGTAGATCAGCTTTCCCTTCTGATGATGCTGATCGTCACCGGTGTTGGAGCACTGATCCACATCTACTCGATCGGTTACATGCGTGACGATCCCGGATTCTGGAAGTTTTTCGCCTACTTGAATCTGTTTATTTTCGCCATGCTCAACCTTGTGCTTGGCGACAATCTGCTGGTGTTGTTCCTCGGATGGGAGGGTGTTGGACTTTGTTCGTATCTCCTCATCGGATTCTGGTTTACTGACCTGAAGAACAGTGAGGCCGCCAACAAAGCTTTCATTGTCAACAGGATTGGCGACTTTGCGTTTTTGCTGGCAATGTTCATCCTGTTCAAGGACCTAGGAAGCCTTGACTTCGATGTCATTCTTGCCGGAGGCGCTTCGCTTGCTCCAGCTACGATCAACTGGGTCGTGTTCCTGCTATTCATCGGAGCGACCGGTAAGTCGGCTCAGATTCCTCTTTTTGTCTGGCTTCCCGACGCTATGGCAGGTCCGACTCCGGTCTCGGCACTGATTCATGCTGCGACCATGGTAACCAGTGGCCTCTACCTGCTTGCGCGAATGTCATCGCTTGTGTTACTGGCACCCGGTGTGATGACTTTCATTGCAATCATCGGTGCGCTGACCGCAATCATGGCTGCAACGATCGCCATTACACAGAACGATATTAAACGCGTACTCGCGTACTCCACAGTATCGCAGCTTGGATTCATGTTCATGGCCGCCGGTGTCGGGGCGTTCTTCGTCGCGATTTTTCACGTCATGACACACGCCTTTTTCAAAGGATGTCTGTTCCTGGGTTCCGGTAGTGTAATTCACGGGATGCACGAAGTTGAACATCAGCTTGAGGAGGAAGGTCATGAGGTGCACCTCGATCCACAGGACATGAGGACGATGGGTGGTTTGCGCAAATACATGCCTGCCACCAGTATTACATACCTCATTTCTACGCTGGCGATCGCGGGATTTCCATTGATGTCGGGATTCTTCTCCAAAGACGAAATCCTGTTCAAGGCGTTTGAGTATGGCTACAGCGGCAACGGTTACGCATGGTTCGTATGGGTGGTCGGGATAATCACAGCCTTGCTTACGGCATTCTACATGATGCGAAGTTATGTGCTGACCTTCCGGGGGAAAGAGCGCTGGCCGAATGCTGATCGCATTCATCCGCATGAATCGCCTGCGTCAATGACGGGTCCTCTCTGGGCACTTGCAGTCCTTGCAATTGTCGGCGGTTTTCTTGGACTACCGGGTGTAATTGCGCACGGCGATTTGAACTGGATACATCATTGGCTCGGTGCCCCGTATGGTGGACCCGTTGCGGAAGCAGTGGTGGCAGAACACGAAGCCTCGTTTATCGTCGTCGAATGGATTCTCCTCATTCTGGGAGGTGTTATCGCCCTCGTCGGCCTTGGCTATGCGTGGCGGGTATACAATCGCGATGGAATAGAGTTTGACCAGAAGCTTGCAATAGATTTTCGCGGCCTGTACACGACGTGGGCTAACAAGTACTACTGGGATGAGGGCTATGATAAAGCCGTCGTCAAACCAGTTCTAGGACTTGCAAGACGTGTTATGGACCCGTTTGACAGATACATAGTCGATGGACTCGTGAATGGACTCGGCAGCATGGTCCGTGCCTTCAGTTCTCTATTCAAATACCTGCAAACCGGCGTCGTGCAAAACTACGCGGTTGCAATTCTTTTCGGTGTTGTTCTCTTACTTGGTTTAATCATTTTCGGATAGTCGGAAGCAGTCGTACGTATGCCAATCGGAAACATTATATCAGTATTGATTTTCCTTCCACTGGTAGGGGCATTGATAACGATGCTTCTTCGAAGTGAGTCGCAAATCAAGTGGGCAGCACTCATCACGACTTCCGTGACGTTTGTACTTTCCCTCGGTCTCCTGTGGGGATTTGATCCCTCCCTCGGTACGGGTACAGGTCCGCAGATGGCAGAAGTATATAGTTCGTGGTTCCCCGATGCGTTCGACATCAAATACTATGTCGGCGTCGATGGGTTGAATGTCCTGCTAATCCTTCTGACAACACTCCTTGGTCCTATTCTCGTTCTTTCTTCGTGGACCTATATTAAAAAAGCTCCCCGGGGGTACTATACCCTCATGCTCATTCTGCAGACGGGAATTACGGGAGTGTTTTGCTCATACGATGTTTTTCTGTTTTACATCTTCTTCGAGCTGACGCTGATCCCGATGTATTTCATTATCGGGATATGGGGAGGTGAGGACAGAATTTACGCGGCAGTCAAATTCGTTTTGTACACACTTGTCGGCTCGCTGCTGATGCTCGTGGGTATTCTGTACCTGGGGAATGCTGCGGGCGATGCCGTTAACGGTGGTGTGTTCACCACGGATTGGTACAAGATTGTTCAGTACAATCCCGATGCATCAACGCAGACCTGGCTCTTCTTTCTTTTTGCGTTTTCGTTCGCGATAAAAGTGCCGCTTTTCCCGTTGCATACCTGGCTGCCGGATGCACACGTTCAAGCGCCGTCAGGAGGATCCGTAGTGCTGGCCGGTGTTCTGCTTAAAATGGGTACATACGGGTTGGTGCGGTTTTGTCTGCCATTCTTCCCGTATGCGTCGCAGAAGTATGCGATGCTGATTGCAATACTGGCGGTCATTGGAGTTATCTACGGCGCTCTCGTGTCTCGAGTCCAACCGGATGCCAAAAAGCTGGTGGCGTACTCGTCCGTCAGTCACCTTGGTTTTGTGGTACTCGGAATTTTCGCGTTCACAACCGAGGCGATGCAGGGCGCCATGATCCAGATGATCAACCACGGTATCTCGACGGGAGCTTTATTCCTCATTCTCGGCATGATGTACGAACGCCGCCATACTCGAATGATGGATGATTTCGGAGGGATTGCCAAGTCGGTGCCAATCCTGACATTTTTTATGGTATTCTCAGTTCTTGCCTCTGCCGGTTTGCCGGGGCTTAATGGATTTGTCGGCGAGTTTTTGATACTTGTAGGATCATTCAAAAGCGACGTCATTGGTAATCCATTCCTGATTGCTGCGGCGACGACAGGTGTTATATTGGCAGCCGTGTATCTCCTGTGGATGCTACACAAGACATTCTTTGGACCCATTACGAATGAAGCCAATCGTACTATGGTCGATCTGAACTGGAGAGAAATCGGACTGCTTGCTCCTCTGGCTGTTCTCATGCTGGTTCTGGGGTTAGCACCTTCAAAATTTCTCCAGATGAGTGAAGCTTCGACTGAGTCGATCATTCAAATCGTTGATTCAAAAATTTCCGCCATGACTGAGTTTGAGTCTGGCGAACCGGTCGCAGTTGGTGCGCTCAGTATCGATTCTGATCAACAATAAACTATCCATGTTTCCGAACGTCGGCATTCTACGGTTAGCAAAGCTGCACAGCGCGATCACTGTGCTTGCAGTATTTCTTTGTTCAGCCGGTACGGCATTCGCACAAGAACAAGCCGAGCCGGCTTCGGAAAGTCCAGTTGTCGTAGAAACGGCGCCAGACTCAGTCGCCACAACACCAGTTGGCGCAGAAGCCGGTGACCAGGCCGAGGCTGCAATTGAACACACGGAGCAGGATGAACATGCGGAAGGTGATCACGATGAACATGGTCCGCTACCCCCGGTATGGCTGGTAATACCGTTTGCGATATTGCTGCTGATGATAGCAACTGGTCCCCTGTTCTATGCGCACCACTGGCATCATCATTATCCGAAGTACTCCGTGGGACTGGGGTTGATCGTTGCGGCCTACTATATCTTCGGGCTGCATACCATTATCCCCGTCCTGCACGCCATTCAGGAGTACATTGCTTTCATTGCTCTTGTGGCGTCGCTGTTCATTGCGGCGAGCGGAATATTTCTGAAGATTAATGCACGCGGTACGCCGGTAACGAATGTTGCCCTGCTATTTATAGCGTCGGTAATCGCCAACATAATCGCGACGACTGGCGCGGCGATGCTGTTTATCCGTGCTTACATGCGCCTCAATGCTGGACGCTTGAAACAGTACCATATTGTCTTTTTCATCTTTCTGGTCGCTAATGTCGGTGGTGCACTTACTCCTATCGGAGATCCACCACTTTTCCTCGGTTTTCTGCGCGGTGTACCCTTCTTCTGGACGCTAGCTCATGTCTGGTTTATCTGGCTGCCTGCAACCGCCATTCTGCTCCTCATTTTCTTTGTAATCGACTCTCGAAATAAAGACGTAGCCCAACCACCTGCTGCGGAGAGCGAGAATGAACCGGTCCTGAAGGTTCAGGGTCTCAAGAACCTGATATGGATCGCGCTGATCATCGTGTTGGTCTTCGTAGATCCGAATGTCTTGCCCTGGGTACCGACATTGGATATTGGCTCGGTGCATCTTCCATTTGGCATCAGGGAAGTTCTGATGTTGACAGTTGCCGTTCTGGCCTACAAGACCGCTGACCCGAAGCTGCTAGAAAAGAATGAGTTCAATTTTGAGCCGATCCGGGAGGTAGGCTGGTTGTTCCTCGGCATCTTTGCGACAATGCAGCCCGCCCTGGCAAACATTGCGGCATTCGCCCAGAATAATGCCGACTCGCTCGGAGTGGGCGTTTTTTACTGGGGCACCGGAGCACTTTCCGGTATTCTTGACAATGCTCCGACGTATCTCAACTTCGTATCGGCCGCCATGGGCAAGTTTGGTCTCGATGTCGCCGACCCCGCGCAAGTGGTTGAGTTTGCGTCAGATATGACAGCGGGCGGGTCGGGATTCTATCTCCAGGCAATTTCAGTTGCTGCAGTGTTCTTCGGTGCCATGACATATATCGGTAACGCCCCGAACTTCATGTGCAAGGCGATCGCGGAAGCGAATGGCGTGGATACTCCGTCTTTCATGGCGTATCTCGTAAAATACTCGCTGCCAATATTGGTCCCGACCTACTTCCTCATTTATGCCATTTTCTTCAGCGGTTGGATACTCTAAATGCGCGACCCACTTTCAGATAGCGAGATTGAGAATGCTTTGACGGACCTCGAAAACTGGTCTTTCGACGGCACAAGGATTGCAAAAGAGTTCAAGTTTGCGAATTTCAAAGAGGCGATATCGTTTATCGTTCGGCTCTCGTTCGAGGCGGAAAAAGCAAACCATCACCCTGAGCTCAGCAACGTATATAATAGCGTCACCGTGGCTTTGACTACTCATGACGCCGGCAATCGTGTGACCAAACTGGATCTTGATCTGGCACGCGCAATCGAATCATTTTCATGGATCTAGATTACTGTTGAATGGACCTATCAACCGCATATGATGCTCTCGGTGCAGACCTGCAAGCAACGCTTTCCCTATGGCTGATTGTCCTCGGAGGACTGATAGTTATTGTCTGGGATGCGTTTCGAGAGCGCGACGCCCTGATCCCGGTTTTTGCGGGATTAATCCTGGTAGGAGCGATTGTCTGGGATCTCTTTCAACTCACTGCTGAACCGGCGACAGCTTTTTATGGACTTATCCGCACCGGTGGATTTGCTGCGTTCGTAAACTTGCTGCTCGAAGTCAGCGCCCTCTGCACAATCGTTTTGTCGGTGCCGTACCTGAAACGAATCGGTAAAGATTATGCCGAGGTCTACGGGCTAGTTTTGTTTGCTGTTTCCGGAATGATGCTCCTGGGTGCAGCCAATAATCTTGTAACGATCTTTGTCGGCCTGGAAACAATGTCGATCTGTCTGTACATCATGGCCGGGCTTGTGCGCGAAGATGAGGGAGGCATTGAGAGTGCTCTGAAGTACTTCCTTCTCGGTGCGTTTTCGACGGGTTTCTTCCTCTATGGGATTGCCCTGCTTTTTGGCTCAACCGGCTCGATGTATCTCGCCGAGATCGGGCATGCTGCCAGTACCTCAACTTCCGCAATGTACTGGTCGGGAGTCGGACTACTCCTCGTCGGATTCCTCTTTAAAGTCAGTGCCGTTCCTTTCCACATGTGGACTCCTGACGTATACCAGGGAGCACCGACAACACTTACCGGGTTTATGTCTACCGCGTCCAAGGCGGCAGCATTCGCATCACTGATTCTTGTTCTGTTCTATGCCGTCCCTTACGAAAAATGGACGTTGGCGGTAGCCGTCATTGCGACTATAACTATGGTTCTTGGCAACCTTGTGGCACTGTCACAGCGGAACGTCAAACGAATGCTTGCTTACTCTTCGATCGCTCATGCTGGCTACGTACTTGTAGGTATCGTTGCCGGCAGCGCAGAGGGTTACGCCGGGGCACTTTATTATCTGCTGGTCTACACGCTGATGAACATCGGAGCTTTCGGTGTGCTCGCGCTGATGGAGTGGGATAACGAGTCTGGACGAACGCAATCTTTAGACTCACTTGCCGGAATGGGATACACGAGGCCATTCATCGGTGTGGCGATGGGCGTTTTCATGTTCAGCCTCAGCGGGTTTCCACCTTTTGGCGGTTTCCTTGGAAAGTACGCTGTTTTCGCTCCCGCTATTAAAGCCGGGTACACGTGGCTCGTCGTGGTTGGAGTTATAGCCAGCATGGTGTCGGCCTATTACTATTTGCGAGTCCTCTATGTGCTGTGGATGAAAGATAGTACTGATCCAGCGGCGATGAGCAATGACAAACGAGTCGCACTAACTGTCCCGGCGAGTTCCACTGCCGTAATCGGATTCTGTGCAGTTTTGCTACTGGTTTTTGGAGTGTACCCTGAATTTCTTCAGATGGCTGTTGATTTCTTTTCGCCGTCTGCTGTCTCCATCGCACCATAAAATCGTAGCACAATGGAGGAACTGATTCGACAACTCGTCCCGAATGCGCCCAAGTATGGATTGTTCGTGGCACCGAAAATTCCCAGGGACAAATTGGATAACGCAATCCGTGATTTTGCCCAGGGTGTCGATCCCGATGATGTCCTGGTTATGTACGATGCCACTCTGATGGGCAGCGCCAAAGACGGTGCACTCTTTACGGCTGATGGTTTTGTTTTTCAGAACACGGATTTGGATGCTCCTCAGGAAATAAAATACGATGACATCGTCCGGGTAAACATGAAACGGAGCCTGCTCAAGGGAAAGCGAGTAGGCCTGGACGTTAATCAGGGCCGGGCAACGATCCCCGTAGTAATCGACTTTTCCGGCAAGCCGAAGGCTGCAGAAATTATCGCGCGGTTTCTGTCCGAAGCTATGCTGAAGTCGATCGTAGATGCTGAACTGGACGACGACGAACACCTGGAAACGGTTACTGATAAACGCGCCGTTCAGAGCGCAATGAAAGCACTTGTTGACAGGAAGATGCTGGCGCCTGCCGATTTTGAAACACTTAAGGAAGCGATTGATGACCTGTAGTGCGGCACAAATTGCGCTGCAGTGAGTTTAATTCTTTTACGTACATCGCGACAGACATAATCAATAAAAGTATATGGCTTACAAACTTCCCCCTCTGCCGTACAAGGCTGATTCTCTGGAGCCGCACATCGATGCACGCACCATGGAGATTCACCACGGCAAGCACCATCAGGGCTACGTAAACAAATTAAATGCTGCACTGGAGGGCCATGACGATCTGGCATCCA
>JABDKO010000132.1 GCA_013002165.1 Rhodothermales bacterium
GGAGATAGGAGATAGGAGATAGGAGATAGGAGAGATTCCTCGGCTGGCGCCTGCCCTGAGGGAGTGAAACGAGTCGAAGGGCTCGGGATGACGGGGAGGCTTGGGTTAGGGAATTAGGGATGGTAAGAGATATCCGGCTACGTTGCGTTTAGGAAGCCTCTTGCTCGCGTTATCATCTCCAGGTCTGCAGATTCATCTGCCATGGAAACGATTGTCTGGAAGTACTTTCTGGCTTTCTGGCCGTCGCCCAGTTCCTCGCTTGCGAGAGCTGCACCGTAGAGACTATTCAGTCGATTTCGATTTCTAGCCAGAGAAGCTTCGTACGCCTCAAGTGCATCTTCGGGTTGGCTCAGGTCGAGCAGCATGTCACCGAGAAGCTCTGCCGCCGGTAACACTTCGCCAGGTGTCACGGGATTCTTTGTCGTTGTTGCTTCGAGTTCGGCGGCGGCGCGCATTTCCGCAAGAGCACCAGCCGAATCTCCCTCCTCGTACATTGTCCAGGCTTGCAGGGCGCGTCGTTGAATGCGTACCTGCTCTGCCCAGTTGTATGCGCCCGGCAATTGGGCAGCACTGTTCTCCAGCTGCTGCATGCGTGCCGATGCGTCGCGCGCCGATGCGACATCACCTGTTCGCGCGGCGCCCATTCCCTGAGCGAATACTATAATCGCTTCAAGGTGCGGATACTTGCTCCACGTGATGCTGGAAGGTGAGCTCAGGTTGATTTCTTTTGCATCAGCCCAGTTATGACGCTCCAATGTGAGGCGCGCAGGGATTGCGGCGTAGGCATACGCACTGCCTGCGTGGTCCTGTGCCGGTCCAGCTACGTCCTGGACATCATTCCAGACCCCGGTGGCCGCTACATCATTACCCTGCTGAAGATATGCGTAGACCAGGTAATCAGCCGCGTGAAAGTAGTGCATAGTGGTGATCTCGTCGTCACTGTGCTTCAGGGCTGCTTCGGCAGCACGCGCATTGTATGTGATCGACTCATCCCACGAACCGACACGCGTGAAAATGTGAGATGTCATGTGGAGCGCATGTGAGTTCTCCGGCGCGACCTCACCGTACTTGCGCGCTTCAATGAGTGCCTGGTCGGCGAGTTGAGGAAGATCGTATGCGTGAATCGTGTAGTGCAGCGCACCGGGATGATCCGGCACTTCTGCAAGAACGCCCTCGGCAACTACTCCTGCCGCCGACCTTGTTGCAACCATGTCGTTTGCATCACCCGAAACGGCGATCATTGAAAGTGCCTTGAAGAGCTTTGCCTCGAGATCATCTGGAAATTCATCAGATACGTTATCCCACGCCGCCGCATATGCATGAAGACGCTCCATTTCCGTAGGATCGTTTTCGCTATTGTAGTAAGCCTCTGCAGCTTCTATGTACGCGAGGTCCAGTTCTGAAGGATTCCGGTTGCGTCCTTCTTCGAGGAGAGCCGAGCCTCGTGCCAGTATCTGGGCTGATGGCACGTCCGGCCAGAGTGGATGGAAGAGCGACGTCGCCTCTCCCCACTTTGCCACGGCGCAGTACGGATCTACAGTAGATGCAAGCATGAAAGTAGCTGCAGCTTCTTCGTACGTCATATTGTGCAGTAGCGCGAGTCCTCTTCGAACGTGCTCGTTAGCTGCCTCCGTGCAGGATGTTTGAATGGCAACGCTGCCGAGCGATGAACCATCAAGGTCAAATACTTCCACAATGTTAGAGTCCGACCACGAACACGCAGAGATACCAAAACAGATAACAAATGCGGCCGTGAAAAAGACCTTTCGGGGGTGCGGGTACATCATTTTACAAGTCTTATAATTTAGTAGTCGTACCAACCAGACACCCGTGACCGCATTCTAACGGGGTTTTGTCGGTTTTCGCTATACAGCAAGAGGTTAATATAAGGGCAAAAAATAGTCAGATTAACTATGTATCGGCGCGACGGCGATTTCGTCTAGCACGATCTAACGACTATTAGGTGGAGAGAGATCCGGGAGGGGTTGCGTTTAGGGTTTTCGCTGATTTGACTGGTGACTGATTGGTGATGATGAGGCGTCCCGTCACGTTGAGCGCGACCGAGACATATAGGTCCTTCGCTGCGCTCAGGATGACATTTTTTTAGTATTTCACTTTGATCTTGAGCCCGTCGACGTGCTCAGGCCTGAGCCACAGCCTCGTCATCCTAAGCCACAGCCTCGTCATCCTAAGCCACACCCTCGTCATCCTGAGCCACGCCCTCGTCATCCTGAGCGACAGCGAAGGATCTATTGTTCACCCGGCACGATAACCCCCGTGTCCCAATCAATGAATTTGAATTCGGGATTAAGGCTTCGAATCAGATCAAGTTTTTTCATTCGTACCCAGCCTTTGATCTCTTTCTCTCTACATATTGCGTCGTAACAATCGTCATAGCTTTCATAGTAAAGCAAATACTTGACTTGATATCTGGAGGTAAACTCAGAACCTTTGCCGGATTGATGTTCGTTGCCGCGTCGGCTTAGGGAGTTAGTAACGCCCGTGTACAGAACGGACTTTGTGTAGTTTGTAGCAATGTAGATGAAGCAAGGTCTCACAATCTATTCGACACAATAGTTTGCGCTTGCGTAACCAGGCCCTTCGCTGGCGCTCAGGGTGACGACGTGGCGCTCAGGATGACGAGGGGGTGCGTTCAGGGATCCGACCCTTTCGTCGTCCAGAACCCCCTTCGTCATCCTGAACGAAGTGAAGGATCTGCACGGTTAACATCAAGGTATCTGCACAAGACCATTAGCAGCACCTACCCCCCACCCCAGTGATACCAGATCATCACCATGGCGGCGGTGTCGAGTTTGCAGTACTGCAGCAGAAGTTTGCGCCAGGCTGCTCTTTCATCGTCGGAGCGTGAGCCGTACAGCATCTTCCCGTAGGCTATCATCGCTCCTGTGCCTTCCGCAATTGTCAGGGCTTCACCGTCGACTGTCAGAGACGGCAGTGAAGCGTAGGGACTCTGTACATTCTCTTCGGTATCGTACTCAGGAAACCGGGAGCGGATGGCTTCGCTGCTTTGCCAGACGGCATCGCACACGTTCTTGATCGACGTCTTCCCTTTCATTATCGGATGGAAGTAGTGGCTAAGGCACAACTTGTTCATGTCAACCATGCGCGATGCATCGTCTATCAAATTCTGAAGCCACGCCTCAAGGTGCGGGTCGTCGTACTTCCTGGCTTTCATCTGACCAAGTACCAGGCGGAGCATTGTTTTTTCATGCGTTCCCCAGCGCAAGACTGTTCCTGTGGTTCCAATTTGCTCGCGTAGTGAACGGGAAAACTCGAATCCGGGATACCGGTCGTCACTATCTAACCATTCGGAGTGCACAGGATCATCATCCGGTGATGCGATAGTGTGACAACTCCACTGAAATGGAAATGCCTGATAACTGCGCATCCCCGCGAAGTATGGGATCGCCGGCCCGGCTGTCTCGAAATCGATAAAGTGAAGCGGGTACTCCGCGGACTGCATGATCTCCGGCAGTGCGGGGCTTATCCATTCGCTGTTGGCGCGGGTATGTTTGAGCTGTATTGATTGACGCCGTGCATAGCCACCCGAGAAATCGGACTGCGTCAAATCAAGAAGATTACTTCCTCCCGACTCGATTATTCTTTGGACTCCCTTATTCTTTGTCGCATTGTAAAGGTCGAGAACGTGTGGTGTCAATGTCCCGTGACCGGCCCAGCACTCGTCGAAGCCACTGCGCGGGTTTTCAACTCGATACTCACATTTGGCACACGCTGTGGAAACGGCAACATGTATTTTGGATGGTTGGGGGTTCAGGCTGCCGATATATCTCTTGCTCGTTTCTGCAACCTCAGGCGACAGCATCTCTACCTCTTCGCTTACCTGAACGCTCACCAGCATATTGTCTTGTCGCAGCCGGTCCACGTCACCTTTGAACGCGACATCAAACGATGATCGTCCGGTTCGGTCATCCACGGTCTCGGTTACCGAGAAATACTGATACAAGCCATCTACCGTCGTAGCCTTCGACTTGTCAATCATGATCAGGTACGGGACGATGTCAGCTTCGGGATACAGTTCCTGGACGGTGAGCACCTGAAAAGTGATATCCTCCAGATACTTCCGCCAGCCCGTCAGAATTTTGCCCGCGTTCTTCTTATACCGAAATAGATTGGGCTTGCCGTCTGCAAGGCGCGCTTTGTTTTCTATTGTGTCGAAGGGTTTCGCTTTCACCTCTATCAGCTCAATACGATTGCCTTGCTTGTTCAGGATATCGGTACGAACCAGTTTTCCATTCGAGATAAACGTTGCCTCGTATAGAGTAACGGATTCCTTGCGCAGCTCATCGGCAGTCTGCCCGGCTGCGGTGGCATGACCTGACAGGTAATCAATATCGATGTCACCCGGATGCAACTGCCTCGCTATCTCCTCGATAATAAACCCACCT
>JABDKO010000140.1 GCA_013002165.1 Rhodothermales bacterium
GTTCCTATACGTTAATCGCCGAGGGCGAGCGCGCGGACGGTTTCTATGTCCCGTCGGGTGGCCAAACCTATAGCTGGCCCCGTTTAAACGTTGTGATTCCGAAGGGCTACTTCGGTCATTGGCCGTATCTTGGCACAGGGACTCAGGGTGGACCCACGGTCTACGAATCATGTCCCTACTACAAAGCAGTTTACGAGGCTACAGCGGCCGGTGCGCCCGGTGGCCTGAACGGAGGTCCGTTTCAAATATCAAAGTGGTATGCGACGTGGTCGGTAGACGACGGTGTTCCTATCGCGGACTTTGGTTGGAAGCAAACTCAGGGGCTCGATGTCCAGTTTGACGCGTCCTTCCGGAAGTACTCCTTCGAGGCCGAAGACGGAGAGAAGGTACCGGTACAGGAGTATGCCTGGAGTTTCGGCGACGGACAAGAATCAACTTCGGCTGCGCCAAGCATTACGTTTGATGAACCCGGGATATATCCGGTCACTCTGACGGTTACCGATAATGACGGTGAGACCGATGATGTCACACGATCGGTCAAAGTCAACGGTGTGATACTGGAGTACGAAGAAGAGGTTGTCCAAAACTCTGTTGAAGCGGGCGATACCTTCACTGTGATTGGCAAGGTAAAGAACATTGGCAGCGTAGCCGCCGAAAATGTTACTGTCAGGCCATTGTTCGGATTCATCACCGAATATCCGGAAAGTAACTGGCTTGAAACAACGGATGCGACTCGGGGTGCACCTGCGCAATCCCCTGAGGCTCAAACATTCAACAATCTCGGACCTGGAGGACAAGTCACAGTCACGCAGATTTACACTGTGCTTACAGGGGCTGAGCGCGAGTGTGATCTTTCCGAGGAATGCATAACGGAGCCGGTAACGGTACAGTGGGAAGCTACGCTTGGCACGATTTCCGGGTTTGACGCTGGAGGCAATTCAGCCACAATCAGAGACAAGTGTCAAGACGGCGTCGAATGCAGTAACAAGATGCTCGTAGTACCTGCTACGGCGAGCATAAATATCACGGCGTGGGTTGACTCACAGGAGTCTCAGACAGCGTATTCCGGACATCGACGGCGCCCACTGGAAGACCTCGGGAAAGCGTATCCGGTGACGAACTTCATTTCTGAACATGTAGAGGAATATCAAGATGGTTATCCATGTTTCTCTGGTTGCGCTGACCTCAAAATTGAGATTTCAGGTCCAGGTGGAAATCCAGTCGAAAATGGTGTACTCACGATCTTTCGGCAGCCTATTCAGGGTGTCGCTCCCGAGCTTGGCGAAGGATTTTTGTGCAAAATCCCGTGGGATCTCCCCGTCCTTGGTGGTACCAACGATTGCAGTGAGATCTTTGAAATCGAGCTCGAGTCTAATGAGACACTTGTCGAATTGAAGCTCTGGTTTCCAGGAGTTGTTGAAAATACGACCGCCAAGGTCGTGGCAGTGGTGACAGCCGATGGACTTGCACCGGCTGAGGCCGAATTTGAAATACAGATTGAACCGACAGTCATGCCAGAGTACGAGCGCGTTGTCACTCCGCGCGATCATGTACTCAATGCGATTGGGCTCGGATACGAACTTGCCAAATCACCCAACCTGAAAAAGCAGAAGGAGTTTTGCAGAGACTTGCAGCGCGTTACAGGCTTTGGTTATCAGTCGCGGGTTGAGCAAGTGTTCTGGGACTACATCCGGCGGGATTTTGCCAACGTATGCCAGGGATTTGTCTATGAGATACAGCCGGGTGGTTTGTCGACAGAATTTGAGCTTGACGAAAGAAAAATAAGCACCGAGGAGCGCGTTCAAACGGTTACGGACGTGTTGTCGTTCTACTGGTTTGGACAAGAATTTAATGTTCCAATTGGCCAATTCATCGACATTGAATATCCGACAGGTTTTAGTGGCGGCGTCACCGGTAACATACTGGCGTTGACACGGGCCCTCGGTGCTCACTACCGTGCTACCGGCGAACGTCCGACAGTTAGCCTTGATCTCTATGAGGTTTCCGGGATGTTCGAGGCCGACACGTTCCAGGATGCACTCTACATGGACCTGACCGTAGCAAATGGTCCTGATGTTGAAATTAAAAAGCTACTGCTGCAGACCTATGATAATCAGGACTGGGCCGATGAAACGTCCTATGGTTTCACGACCCAGGTCAGCGGAGGAGTATCACCCGATTTCGCATTTATAATCAAGCAGTGGAAAATTGACGGACTTTTACCTGGTACGGGTCCAGGTAAAACGATAGTTGAGAGCAGCGATGACGGTCCCGCACAACCCGGCCTGGTCCTACTTTTCGACGTGGGGCTGGCTACTGAAGAACGCCTTCAGATTGCGGCCGTGGATGACTCACTTGTCACGCTGACAACACCCTTCCGCTTTGATCACGCCGATGATGCACGATTCGACGTCATCGACTCGCTTACAGTTGGTCCTCCCGAACCTCCACTATCGGCATCCGGGTTGACAGGTATCCCCGGAACCTCGACTGAACCGACTCTATCATGGTTTTCACGTTCTCCCGCGTCGAGTTTTGACGTTGAGGTAGCAACCGATTCCCTGTTCAGCGAGATCGTTGCGACCTATAGTGAAGTAGTCGCAGACAGTGTCTCCGTTTCCGGTTTAGACGATCGTACGACGTATTTCTGGCGTGTTGCAGCATCGACCCTGACCGACCAGGGTGAGTGGTCACCACCATATTCGTTTACAACGGGTGCGGCAATAGGTGATAGTCTCAGTGAAGCATTTGCGTTGCCATCCGACCTGGAAGTGCATCATCTGGCATTCCTGGTAGGAGCGACCAACGACGAAGGTGAGGGTTTATCATCGTGTAGTTCCGGTGGCAAGGGAATTTGGTTCTCATACGAAGCAGCTCTTACAGGAGTTGTTGCTTTTGAGACATTCGAATCAGACTTCAATACCGTACTCAGCGTTTGGTCAGGTACAGATCACCCTTTGACGGAGATCACGTGCAACGACGACTGGGAGGATTCCCGGGGAGATGT
>JABDKO010000153.1 GCA_013002165.1 Rhodothermales bacterium
CCCCGAGCGCATTCGACACTCCTGATTTGCCTCAGCATATACAGAGCGAGCCCTCATCCCTCATCCCTCATTCGTCATCCCTGCGAGGGCGCAGCCCGAGCCCTACCCCGAGCACTACCCAACAATCATAGCCGCATACTCAGACTCCTTGTCCGGTCTTCCCCAGGCTTTGTACAGTGTCACGTAATATCGAATACTGCTCTGCGTGAGGCGATGGTCCAAACCGTGCGACTTAACAAGTACGGCGTAGCTCTTGTTCAGCAACTGTTCAGCCTCCGCATACCGCCCCAGCTCTATTAGACAGCCGGCCGTGTTCGATCTCAGAACAGCCGCGTTTGGATGATCAGGAGAGAAAAGCTTTTCGTACAAACTCAGTGCTTCCCGGTAGGACGGCAATGCCTGCACGGGATCCCCGGATGCACGCAGGATGCTTGCTAGATTTCCCGTGGTGATAGCAATTGACATGTGCTCTTCACCATACACGTTTCGTGCTATTGCGATGGCTTCCCGCTGCATGGCAACAGCCCGGTCAAACTCGCCCAGCTCCCGCATGACTCGAGCATAACTGTCCAATGTAATAGAAACATCTGGATGATCACTTCCCAGTACACGGCGACGTAAATCGAGGACTTCTGCGAAAATGGAATCTGCTGCGACATAGTCTCTCTTGCGTCTAAGTATCCCACCCAACGTATTCAAATCAGTTACAAGATTGGGATGCTCCGGACCCAGGCTGGCACGCGTAATTCCTATCGCCTCGCGAATCACTGGTTCAGCTTCGTCGTAGCGATTTCGATTACGAAGAAATATAGCCAGATTTCTCAAGCCAAGGGAAATAGCAGGATGGTTTTCGTCATAGACCCGGCGACGCATTTCCAACGAAACCACATGTAAAGATTCTGCTTTCGCATACTCACCCTGGTCGTCGTACAGTGAAGCAAGGGTGCTCATCGTCACCGCAGCGTCACCAGTATCACCGGTCTCTGATTGCTGGATGTGTAAGGCTCCCTGATAAAGCGAATCTGCTACTCCAAGATTCCCAATACGATGCTGCGTCTGACCCTTTCGACTCATTGCCTCCGCAACCAGAGGATCGCTTCCACTGAGGAGAGCTTGACGAATACGCAGCGCTTCGGAGAAACTGGAATCGGCTGCCTCGTAAGAACCCAACGCATAGTGAACGTCGCCAAGGTTTAGATGCGTTTCCGCAACATCCAGGTGGTCCTTCCCATGAATGTCGGTCCGTATGGTCAGTGCCTGCTGAAGCATCGGCAGGGCCCCGGAATTCCGTCCGATCCGTGCATTTACTCTACCAATAATATTCAGCATACGTGCCTGCACCTCAGGTTGATTTCGCAGCCCCTCATTCACCTGATCTGCACCGCGTTCGAGCAGAGTGTGCACACGCAACGTATCGAGGCGCTCCTCCGCGTACGGATCTGCCGAATCAAACATGCTTTCAAGGAAAGATGCTACCTCGCGAGCAGTATCCCGTTCAACTGCCGTCCGTTGTTGCTGATAAGCCATAGCAACAGCAAAGGCCACAATCAACATCACCAGAAAAGACGAAACACCCACTGCAAGTCGATGACGCCTGACAAACTTACCAGCTCTATACCCGAAAGTATCAGGCTGTGCCGCCACGGGTAGTCCGGCAAGATGGCGCTTTATATCGTCAAGGAACTGGTCGGCGGACTGATAGCGCCTTTCGGGTTCAGCTTGAAGTGCCTTCAACACGATGGTGTCCAGATCTCCTCGAAGTCGTTTTGACAGGCGACTTTCAGTAGTGCTGCGCGCCTGACTCAATACTACTGACGATACCTGATCCCCGCCCGGCGGCCGCGTCACGACAGTGCTTGGCTTTACAGGCTCCGAACGTGGATCCCTGTCGGCTGAAGAGAAAGGACGCCGACCAGTCAAGAGTTCAAAGAGAACCACTCCGAGTGAAAAGACATCGGTGGATGTCGTTACCGATTCACCCCTCATCTGCTCGGGGCTCGCGTAGGCAGGCGTCATCGCGCGTTGGCCGGTCCGTGTTTCATCAGCACCCTGGTCTGCCTCAAGCACCTTTGCAATCCCGAAATCGAGAAGCTTGACATCTCCTTCCGATGTAACAAGGATGTTCGAGGGTTTAAGGTCCCGGTGCACGACGAGATTCCGGTGCGCATGCTGGACAGCTGAACAAACCGACTGGAACAACACGAGGCGGGCTGTAACGTCCATCTTGTTCGTATCCGCATACTCGGTAATTGACGTTCCATCCACGTACTCCATGACGAAGTACGGTGTGTCGTCATGAATGCCCCCATCGAGCAGTCTTGCAATATTTGGGTGGTTCAGATTGGCGAGTATCTGTCGCTCGTTTCGAAAGCGTCGGATGATCTCCTCGGTATCCATCCCCCGTTTGATTCTCTTGATCGCTACCCGACGCGTAAACTGATCATCGTCTCGCTCTGCCTCATACACTACGCCCATCCCGCCAGAGCCGACTTTCCGCGTTAGACGGTATGAGTCGACGCTGCCATACGATGTCTTTTCATTAGAGTCCTCCATAATTCCAGCGAGCTGATCGATGGACGCATCCAGGACGCTGGACCCGGATCGGTCTGCCGCAAGCATGGCAGCCACCCGATCATACAGTTCCCTGTTGTCCTTGCACGCTTCGGCCAGCGCGTGCATCTGCTCATCGGGTTGCAGATCCGCTATCTGATTGAACAGGTCCTCGACTTGTTGCCAGAGTTCTTTATTCATTGAGCCTCAGAGAGATTAGCGGCGAGCCATGCACGCGCGGCGCGCCAGTCGCGCTCCACCGTGGGCGTCGAAACGGAAAGTGCAACTGCTGTCTCTTCGATAGTCAAACCAGCGAAGTATCTGCACTCCACGACACGAGCCTTTCGTTCATCCATCGACTCCAGTTCCCTAAGCGCATCATCCAGGGCTATCACTGAGTCAGCATCGACTGCATCAGAATGGTGCTCCTCACTCAGTGTTACCTTTTGCCAGCTGCCTCCACGTTTCGATGCACTCTGTTTTCTGGCTGAATCCACGAGTACGAAACGCATCGCCCGAGCAGCCAGACGAAAAAAATGTGATCTGTCCTCGATGTGCAATTCACCGCCGGGCAACAATCTCTCGTACGCCTCATGAACGAGAGCTGTCGTATTCATTGTTTCGGATGAACTGTCACTACGCACAACCCGGGCAAGCTTTTTCAGCTCCGCATAGACGCGTTCAAAAAGAGTATCGAACGCTCGCGCATCACCATTTCGCGCTTCATCAAAAAGAGTTGTGAGATCCTTTGCAGACATAGGTCAAAATAATGCCAGTTCTGACCACACACAAGACGTGAGCGTTCAGGAGGTGTAAACGGTATCTCGTGTAAAAATAATATCGACTCCATGATGGAATCGCCGGCATCTTTACGATGAGTAAGGAGGGAAGCATTCTGAAATTGACAAATACCGGACTGTCATGTCGATGATCTACACGCCTGAATATCGTTCATCATTGCTACTGATCGCTACAATTGCATGTGTGCTGTTGTCTATGTCAGCGACAACCTCTCGCGCTCAGGAGGTTTTTGAAGGGCTGGGAGATTTACCGGGAGGTATTGAACACAGCCACCAACCAACGACTTCTACTGATGGAAATCGAATCGTTGGGAGAAGCTTCTCCGAAGAAGGTTCCCTGCCCTTCTTGTGGACGCCTGAGGAAGGAATGACCGCTCTCAACCTCCTACCTGGCCAGAGCCTCGTGATGGGAAAGAGTTCGTTGCAGTTTGCTTCTTCCGCATTGGTTAACGACATGTCAGCTGATGGGGCCGTGCTCGTGGGTCACTATTCTACAGATTCAGGAAGCGAGGCTTTTGTACGCCGGGGAGAAGAGCTTGCGTACGGGGTCGGAGTGCTAGCAAACAACTATTATCGATCATTAGCCATAGCAGTGTCCGACGACGGCACGCGCATCATCGGCTACGGTGCTACGCTAAACGAAGAGGGTGCACAGAATCGGCAAGACATCGTGATGTGGACAGAAAGCACGGGGTGGCAGGTCGTCATGTCTGCTACCGACATCAGCCACCAGATCCTTGGATTCTCCGGTGATGGTCAAACAATCTATGGATACGAAGAGGACCTGGCTAATTCCACCTTTACAGCTTTCAAATGGACCGCGTCGTCGGGCCAGACCACCATTAATCTGCCGCTACTGGAGAACGCATTCTTTGTTCAGGATGTCTCGTACGACGGTTCGCTGATCACAGGAATGCAGCAGTCAGAAGATTTTAGTATTCATGCTGCCACCTGGTCAGAGACCGGCGGAGTCCAGAATCTCAATGAACTGGAAGGATCTGACGCAACGTGGACGTTTGGTGCGAACAGTGACGGCACTATTATCGGTGGGTTCACTTCGACAACGGCGGGAAGTTTGGCTACTGTATGGACAAACGGAGAGCCGGAGCTGATTCAGACAATGTTCGAGAGCAATCCGCTGTATGCCGAGCAGCTTGAGGGATGGGAATTGCACATGGTTCACGACATTTCTTCCGACGGGACCGTATTCGTTGGAGTGGGAATAAATCCTGACGGCAACACTGAAGCATGGCGCGCCGACGTTAGCTGCCTCCTGCTTGTTGGAAAAACGCTGCCCGCAGAATGTGAATGTTCCGTTCCGGAATATTCATGGGTCCCGGGGCAAGGCATACTGTTCAGCAGTGGAACTAATTGGGACCCTGAAGGCCCACCCTCGGACTCATCCGTCGCCCAATTTGATGTATCAGGATTCATTCCAGTCGAGTTCTTGAACACAGACTCGACCGAGGCTCTCGAAGTAACTCGGGGTACGGTACAGCTGGATCTAAATGGACACGAATTTATCTCTCGTGCCGAAACAGACTGTCTTCCTGGAATACGAATCGATGGTGCGTCAACAGAACTGATAATCAAGGGAGATGAAGGTGTTCTTAGATCGCGTGACGGCATTTCTATCAACTCAGGAACAGTCACGATCACTGAAGGAACCGCGATGATTGCGCCGGAAGTCACAGTTGGTTCGTCCGGCCGGACATCTGTAAATGTAGAGCACGGTTTCCTGACGTCAACTGAGATTCTGCAGGTTGGAGTCGGCCTGGAGGACAGTACAACAATCTCTGTGATTGGCTCCAACGAGAAGGCATTTTTACATCTTGGACCTTCTACAGAGATTGGTGTCAGTGGCTTCGCTCGAATCGATCTGGCCGGCAATTCCGAATTATTAGGCCCCACGTTAGGTTCTCTGGAAACCAGACCCTTACACGCACGACTGGGCGTTAACAACACCGGCCACGGCGAAATATATATCGACAGTTCGACGGTACAGATCTTTCCGTTTGATTTTGACCGTGAAATTACTTTCACCGTTGGAGAAAATGGAACTGGTTTACTCGAACTGACGAACGAGGCCAGCATTCGCATCGACTTTCTGAATATTGGCAAACTCGGGCACGGTGAAGTGAATCTCGACTTTAGCGTTCTCGTCATCGACAGCACGCTGACTATGGCTGATCGAGAAGGCTCAACAGCTAATCTTACCCTGGCTGGAGACAGTCTCTTGAGCGTTGTCAGCCTTGGTAATTTGGCGTTCGTTGGACTCGAGGGAGAGGCAACTGTTACCGTTGCAGGTCACGCTCAGCTTTCCAATGCACTCGCTCGTGTCGATACAACCCAAATTTTCCTGGGTGCGTCGGAAAACGCAGAAGGTAACCTGATCGTGACCGGTGCCGAGGCATCACTGGTCTCAGGTGATAGTGTAATTTCGGTTACAATAGGGGCTCGCGGTAGAGGCGACATTCAGGTTGTCGACGGCGCCAGGATGACTGTGGAAGAAGTCTGGGTAGGCCGAACTGATACGGGCTTCGGTTCCATGTATGTTGGTACCGGGGCTGTTGTAGATCTGGACAGACTTGCCGTAGGGCCTGGCGCGTTCGGGGTTGTCCAGGTAGAGGAGGACGCACTGGTGACGACCGATCTTCTCTGGGTCGCAGACAATGGACAGATTATCGGAGATGTGCTCTCCATTGGCACGTTCGAACCTGGCAAGCGTGCTGCAGGAATCTCCGCACGAGGCCTGCTGCTGTCAAACGAGGCGGAGCTTAATGTCGCCAATATAGACTTCGCCGCTGATGCGATTCTTGGTGGCTCGACAACCTGGCAAACAGCACTTATAAATTCTGGTGGGTTGATGCCGGGTGACTTCAATCAGCCAACAGGAGTTTTTACGGCAGGCGCGGGTTACGAGCAGACGAATTCCGGTTTCCTCGAAATTGAGCTTGGCGGTGAAGACCCCGGAACCGGACACGATCTATTGAATGTGGTCGGTACCGCAGTACTCGACGGTGTTCTCCGGGTAGAAATCGTCCCTGGCTTTATTCCCGATGTCAACTCTACCTATACGATCGTTGAAGCCGACGCTATTTCCGGCTCGTTCGCGACAGTCGAATCGCCTGAAGGAGTGACTATCGAGGTAGCGTACGAAGCGACGCGGGTGGTGGCGACGGTGACGGATGTCACGTTAGTATCTGTGGACCCCGACTCTCCAGTCGCACTGGAATCCGGACTAAGATCGAACTATCCGAATCCGTTTTCACATCAGACGACGATTGTCTTCGACCTTTCAGAGCAGGCGACAGTTGAGCTGGTGGTCTATGACTTACTTGGCCGCAAGGTTGAGGAAATCAGAAGTGAATCTTTACCGACAGGAAGGTTTGAGCAGGTATTTGACGCAGACCACCTCCCCAGCGGCACCTACCTCTACCGAATGATTGCGACTGGTCCATCCGGCAATATTCTGGTGAGAGAAAGCCGTTCGATGGTGCTGGTGCGCTGATGCCCACGCAGCTCCCCCGCAACTCCGTCATGTTGAGCGACAGCGAAACATCTAGATCCTTCGGTTCCCTCAGGATGACGGGGTTGGGGACCAGGAACTAGGAACTGGTAACTAGGAACTAGCAACTAGTAACTAGTCACCGCGAGGGCGCAGCCCGAGCACCTATTACCACAGTCGAATCTACGATACCATCATCATTGCGCACCGTGATGATCTCTGTGTTCTCGTTGAATGGTCGCGGAGTCAGCAGCAATGTCAGGAGAACGATGACAACCGCGCCGAGTACAGCGACGGTCGCTTGTAGCCGTCTTACCTGTCGGACAAGTTTGACCGTACCTTCTATCGCTTTACCATGATTTGAGACGCTTGACTTCACATCAATCGCCGACTCATGTGCCACCGGTTCCATCTCTACAGGATCGTCTGATATGAACCGGTAGCCGATGCGGGGAACGGTTTCGATAAATCTCGGCGCCTTCGCGTCATCACCGAGTGCATTTCGTAGCGCCCAGATTGCTCGCGAAAGACTCTGCTCACCCGCAAAACCGTCAGGCCAGACCTCCGCGACCAGTTCTTCACGCGTCGCCACCCGGCCGCGCTTCGAAATCAGGCAGACCAGCAGCTTCATAACAAGAGGATCAAGTGTCTCCTCGCCGTGAGGTGTGATTAGAAGTCGACGAAGGGGTTTGAGGGTCAAATCGCCAATTTGGACTGTATCCGGTAAAGTCATAAGATTCTGGAAATAGATTCGTATTGAATTCCAATTCATCCGGTAACGCGGGTCTAATACGAAACGCGGCAACAAGCGGGTTATTATGACTCACCCTGAATCAGATTAAACAGGCCGATGAAATACGTTCTACTGACACTCGTATCATTTATAACCACCGCACTGGCTGGAGTAGCTCAGCCCGTCTCTCCTGACGTGATTCGCAGCAATGTGGAATCCTACATGGATCGACTGGAAGGAGAGGGATTCTCAGGTGGAGTACTGGTAGCAGTAGACGGAGAAATACTTCTCTCAAACGGCTACGGGTTTGCAGACAGGGCGAACCAGATTCCGTTTTCCGCCTCAACCGTTTTTCCAATCGGATCGATCACGAAGCAGTTCACCGGCGCTGCCATTCTCAAACTTGAAATGATGGGAAATCTGGACGTGACAGACCTGCTGAGCAAATACATCGATAATATTCCTGACGACAAGAAATCTATCACACTGCACCACTTGCTGACACACTCGGCGGGCCTTCCGGATGCCATCGGTTTTGATTTCGCCGAGATAAGTCGTGACGAATACATTCACCAGGCAATAGAGTCAGACTTGTCGTTTGAGCCCGGCTCAGACTACGCATACTCGAACGTTGGCTACAGCATCCTTGCTGCCCTCGTTGAGCAACTCTCCGGTGAGTCGTATAACGCCTTCGTCCAGGAGCACTTGTTCAAACCCGCCAGATTGAACACTTCTGGCTACGATCTGAAGCAATTTGCATCCGACCAGATTGCCCACGGATATGAAGGTGACGAAGATTGGGGAACGTTTGCAGATAAAGCGTGGGACGACGACGGACCCTACTGGCACCTGCGTGGAAACGGCGGTCTGCTTTCCACACTTACCGACATGTACGCCTGGCACGACGCTCTACTCGGCACCTCTGTACTTTCCGACGATGCGAAGAACAAATACTTTTATCCTCACCAGCCAGAGGGTCGGGGTGCCGATAGCTACTACGGCTATGGCTGGGTTATCGAGGAGTCCGAGCATGGCAAACTGATCTGGCACAACGGAGGTAATCCGTATTTCAGCTCCGACATGAGACGCTATGTCGACGAGGACGTAATGATCTTTGTCATATCAAATTCGGCGGAGCATAAAGCCTTCAAGATCATCCCCACGATCTCACAGATAGTGTTTGGTGAACCGCGCGAGGCGTCGTTTGAGAAGGCAATCCTGACGGTTGATCAAATCGACGATCACACCGCGGGGAAACGGACGCTGGCAATGCTCAACATGTTCAGTGGCAATGTACCGGACCTGCTCGAGTTCGTACACGAGAATATATCACCCCGGATTTTAGAGCGCTTCTCCGCTGAAGATCTGGTGGATGCATTCAAGGATGACCAGCGCCGCATCGGTAAAACGGAAATCCATCGAGTAACGGCGACTTCAGAATACGAGCTCAGCCTGATTGTAAAACTTGCCCGAAACGGTGAGTGGCGTGAGTTGATAATTACAGTCGACGAGTCCGAGCCACACCTGATCGTAGGAATCGGAGTAGATGAAGCGACGGAGCCTGGAGCTGGGAACTAGGAGCTAGGAGCTAGGAACTGGGAACTGGGAACTGGGAACTGGGAATAGCGAAGCCGAAGGCTGAGCCGCAACGTTAGGGGGAGATCCTTCGGTGTCCTCAGGATGACGTGTTTGGGAACTAGCAACTAATGACCAATGACTAATGACCGCGAGGACGCAGCCCGAGCCCTTGACCGCGAAGCCGAAGGCTGAGCCCTGACCGCGAGGGCGCAGCCCGAGCTCACCCCTTAATCAAATAACTAACCTTGGCAAAGAAGCCGTCTGCCACTCTGTCCACACTTCTGAACCTCTGCTGGCCTGCATCTTCCAGCAGCGTTCCGTAGCCTAAGTACAGCAACGTCCCCGGTGTCGGCCTGTAGCTGAACAGCCAGTCCGCACTGATGTTGTTCGACGTGTTTCC
>JABDKO010000185.1 GCA_013002165.1 Rhodothermales bacterium
ACTGAAAGTCCGAATGACTTTGCCTCCTTGAGTCTGTGGCTGGCGGATAGCGAATCAAAACCTTGTTGCAACCGTTGCCCGCTCGCCCTTATTCGATCGAATACTGGCTCGTCTTGCATCGTTTTCAAGGTTGCCATTGCTGCAGCCAGAGAAAGTGTTTCGCCTGCATGGGTCGTAGTTATCATGACCTGGTCAAACATGTGCATAAGAGGCTTGACTCCTCCCACTACGGCAAGTGGATATCCATTGGCAATGGCCTTTCCGTATGTGGTCAGGTCCGGGATGACATCAAAGAACCCTTGTGCGCCATCGATGCCAAGTCGAAATCCTGTAAGGATCTGGTCGAAGATCAGGGCTGATCCATGCTTGACGGTGACCTCTCTGGCCTGCCGAAGAAAATCATAGCCGACAAGCTCGTTCCAGTCGTATGGAACAGTGATCATTCCGGCTATTTCGTCGCCACGCTCGCGGAATACTTTCTGCAGTGCATCAACGTCGCCATATGGGACCTTGATAACGAACTTGTCGAGTATTTCGGGAACCCCGTTGCCTTCTCTCGGCCACGACCAGCTCATAGATTGGCCCGACCCACATGAAAACCAGTCACCGTGTCCATGGTACCCGCAGGTTACAATAAGATCGCGTCCGGTATACGCACGGGCCAGCCGAACCGCGACGTGATTTACTTCGTTGCCACTCTTCAGATATCTGACCTGCTCAAGGCCCGGCACAATTGCCGTAAGGACTTCAGCTACTTCAACCTCGAGTGGTGACGCCATACTGAACAACACGCCCTTGTCTAATTGGTCCCTGACGGCCTGCTGCACAGACGGATGGTTGTATCCGAGAATAATCGGGCCCAGTGACGACCGGTAGTCGATGTATGACTTGCCCTCAGTGTCGACAACGCGACATCCGGATGCACTCTCAATGAAGTGAGGCATGGCATCTCCCATTTCGGGTATGTGCCTCTTTGCATTAGTCTGCGTACCCCACGGAATCAACTCCAGGGCCCGGTCAATCAACGAGTCTTCTAGCGTTTTCAAGATATCTACCCGTTACTTTCGGTTTTAGTCTCCGACTTCCCGCGACGATTTCAGCCTCCGTGCTGTAATGATTGTCGCGATACCTATTGCGGTCGCAATCAGTCCGCCGACTATATTCAGTGTCCAGGCGCGATCACCCATAGTAGGGATTGCAGCTATGAACAGCATCCCACCAATCACAATGGACAGCCTCCCTACGAGTAGATACGCTCGAACGCCACGAAGATCCAGCGGAACGCCCACATCAGCGTAAGCCGGAGTCTGAAGGTCCTTTTCAAGCGATTCTACTCTCTCCTTGTACTTGCCGTCGCGACGGGTAAACCACATCGAGCCGAAGAATATTATTGAGCTTGCAACGATCCCCGTAATCATTTGCAATTCGTACCGGGTCACGTCCATTCCAAGGACTACAAGATCGATGTCTATAAAGAGGCTGGCAAATGAATCAGCAGGCAACCCGTTACCGAGATTGGCTATCAGGCTGACTCCTATGATGGATAGCACGCCACCTCCGAATGAAACAACTCCGGTCCACCATGGAGTCCGCGTAATAAGCAGCCCGAAGATTACCGGGATGAACATCGGCGCACTATACAGTGACGTTGCCTTGGTGTGTACGTCAAAAACACCACCGAGTTTTTCCATGTTGAAGGCGATCCACGTCGCAATGATACCCATCGTCGCAACACTCACCTTCCCGAAGACCAATTGCTTTTTCTCTAGTGGTGCAGAACCAGTCAAGCGTTTATGTATCGGGACATACGCGTCTTTTGTAACAACCGCAGCAAGCCAGTTCAACGCGGTGTCGGCAGAACTCATTGTAGCAGCGAACATCGCGGAGACGATAATCCCCAGCATGCCGTGTGGCAGAATTCCGAGTGCGAGTGTCACGAAGGCGGCTTCCGTCGGTTCATTGAGCTCCGGCCACATGGACGCAAGATCCGGATAGAGCACCCTGGAAGCCATCACCGGAAGTATCCACATTAGCGGAAGAATCAGACTGAGGACGGCACACCACGCCGCCATTTTCTTTGTATCTCTCTCGTCCGGAACACTGTAATAACGCTGCGCTATGTGCCAGTTGACGTTATAACCAAGAACAATATTCAATCCGTATGCGACCCAGAACAGGCTCGGCCGGTCCTTTAGTTTGAAGCCGAGGAATCCCTCAGGGACGTCGTTAATAAGTCGCCCGATGCCATCCGAAATGCTGCCATCACCGAGCACCAGATAAGACACCGGCAGAATTATCAAAGATGCCAGAAACAGGACTATAAATTGTAGTGAATCTGTCACCATTACAGCCCAGATTCCCCCGAGAAGTGTGTAGATGACCAGGACTATTCCGGTGACAAGCATGCATGCTTGAATACCGCTGATCGACGCAAGTCCGATGTCCACAGTGACCGTGTGAAAACCGAAGGCTGTCGCAACAAATACACACAATGTGTAGATCGATATTCCCAGTACCAGAACGTTCGGGATCACCGAGAATACAGTGTAGAAGTATGTTGTCCCGGGAGAGTATCGACGCGTAAGAAACTGCATCGGAGTATCGAGTCGCGTCCTCCGCCATGCCCGTCCGTAGATATAGTACCCGAACATATAGGCTGGTGCGGCAAGGCTGAAGAGAATGATCGCAGCGGAACCGTTTCTGTAAGCAAAGCCGGCAGCGCCGACAAACATGAATGCCGAGAACCCCGAGATGAATAGCGATATAGCCGACAAGCCCCACGGAATATGCCCTCCCCCCTTGAAGTAGTCGCTCGTCTTTTTGTTGAAACGAGATACTATAACGCCGGACGCCAGTACAAGCACGGCGTACAGCGCCACTACAACATAGTCCAGTCCGTTCAGAGCATTAATCAAAGTGATGCACGGTTGGTCTGAAGTGAAATTGCATTAGTGATTTGGCAGGGCTATTCTGCTATGCGTGTTCGAAATATAACCAACAAAGGTATGCCAACTCGTCGCACATTTCTTCAACAGTCGGTTACCACATTTGGAACGCTGGCGCTTCTTCCAACGCAGTTTCTTCAACGATCACTACATGATCACAATGGGCGTATTTCGCTCGGATTGTTTTTTGATGATTCTGATATCGAAAGAATGCGACGCACGTTCACGACGAACGCGGCGTTCCGATCTTTAGGAAAACGACTGAATGGAATCGACAGGGATGCACTGCGGGCCTTCATCCAGACTGAGCTACGCTACAACGATCAGCTCTTTCACATTATAAAGCTGAGCGATGCCGCGCAGGCATTGTCGATGCTCTATATGCTAACTGGTGACGAAGACGCAGCCGGGCTGGCTGCCGAATGCGTCCGCGAGATGTTGAAATTCGACCGGTGGGACTATTTTCTCGAAGATGGTCAGCACGTTATCGGCATTCAGCGCGCTTCCAGTACCATGATCTCCGTTGCAGTCTCAGCCGATTGGCTTGGTGATTTCATATCCCGTGACGAGCGCGAATCCTGGCTAACGGTGATGAGCGAGAAAGGGTGTGACTCATGCTTTCGATCCATCTACGGGATGAGATACCCTGAAACAGTTATTGGCTGGACCCGGGACGAGGCCAGTACATACTTCGAGCATAGACCGTGGGACCGACCGACCGACTTGTCAAATCGTCACCTGATACTTGACAGCACAAATCTGAAAGCGGTCCCCGCTGCTGCACTAGCCATCGGGGCGACTGCGTATCGTCAGCATTTCGGTGACTCGGACAAAACCCGGCGTTGGATAGAACAGGCCACGTATAGCTTGTCAACCTTCCGGGACTTCTTTACTCCGGATGGTTCATATCACGAAGGTGCATCGTACGCTAACTATACGGCCCTGAATATCCTCAAGGCGACTTCGGTCCTGAAGCGCCACCGCCTCGCCGATCTGACCGACATCATCAACTGGCAGGGACATGCTGACTATGCGGTGGGCCTTTCAATGCCTACTGACTATGACCCTTACGACGTCGTCAACTTCGGAGACAACGGCAACGCGAAGTCGGGGCAGGCAGGTCGCCCAAAACGGACTGCAGTAGCGATTTGGATTGCCTCTACATTTCGTGATCGTAAAGCACAATGGTTCGGGCTGAATCTGGGTGGCGTACAAGATGAGTGGGCACTGATCTGGTACGATGATTCGGTCCCGGTCACGCCCGAACCGCAGGGTGATCAACTGTGGCACAGTGATCTCGATTGGATCGTAGCTCGTACCGGTTACGATCCAAAGGATTTGACCGTTGCCATGCGCAGCGGCGGCCCCGGCAATCATGAGCACGCCGACCGGAACAGCATTATTGTCAAGAGTCATGGTGAGCAGCTGGTTGTTGATCCCTATCGTCCACCGTACGGATTCACCGATCCAAGCTGGATGATGCGTACGACGGCAGGACACAGCGCTGTTCTGGTTGACGGCGAAGGACATCAGTATCACGACGGCACAGAGGGTACTAACGCTTCTCAGGCAGTGGCACACATTGTTCGAAAGGTATTCCGGCACGGATACTGTCACTGGACGAGCGATGCCACACCGGCATATCAGATGGTAAACCGCGAGATCGTGTCGATCACGCGGTCAGTCGTGGTGCTATTTGACCTGAGCACCGTAGTAGTTTTTGACGTGGTCCAGAAGGAATCGCAGCCAGGAAAAATACAGGCGAGATTTTTCGGCTACAATCACGATGGTCGCATCAAACTAATGGCTGGAGGCTCGCAGTTCCAGACAGTCCGCCCCCATGCTCACATGAATGGTGTTGCCCAGAGCCCACAGGGAGTCTCGTCGATGGTGCAGTCACTTCCAATAGCGGAAAGCGAGTCTGTTAAACATCCATTCGTTGAATTAACTACCACGTCTGATTCACTCAGACCAGCGCTGCTCACTGTGTTGAGCTGTGCCCCTACCGATAGTATGCCTGCTTCCGCCTCCGTTACGATTGAAGGCGATACGTACATGGTTGACGTTGCGAATGACGCATCATCCACGCGAATTGTAGTCGTGGATTCGGGCCTAATCCCGGAAATCAAGATCGGCTAGACCGTATGACCTTGACGAACAATCGATTTCTTTACGGTGATATTCATAACCACAATTCTCTGGGCTACGGACTCGGCTCACTCGAAAGATCGATAGAGATAGCGAAGACCCACCTCGATTTTTTCGCATTCACCGGCCACTCGAGCTGGCACGATATGCCTGCAATGGAAGCCGGGAGACATAAGCGTTGGCTCGAGGGATTCGATAAACTCAAGGCCGCGTGGCCGAATGTCCAGCAACTGACTTCAGCTGCCAACGAAGCCGATGATTTTGTTTCGTTCCTCGGCTTCGAGTGGCATTCAAGTCAATACGGCGACCAGTGCGTCATCTTGCCCGAGGATTCTCATCCACTCGTTTTTCCGGACAACGTTAAAGATCTGCGCTCTTACTGCCTGGAACAACGCGGCCTCATGATACCTCATCACCTGGCGTACAAGACCGGCCATCGTGGCGTGAACTGGGAAGTGTTTACAGACGAGTGTTCGCCAGTCGTAGAAATAGTCTCTGAACATGGAAGCTCCGAGAATGACCGAGGTGGTTATGATTACTTCAATCACTCCATGGGTGGACGTGTCACCAGCAACACGGCGATCGCTGCGTTGAAAACCGGAAAGCAATTTGGTTTTGCCGGTTCGAGTGACAACCATCGCGGATTCCCCGGCGCCTACGACGAAGGCCTGATGGGTGTATGGGCGCCGTCACTCGACAGGTCAGCCATTCTCACGGCGATTCGCAACAGGCGCACAGTCGCGTTGACCGGCGATCGGATCTCTGTCGACTATCAAGTCAATGGTAACCCAATGGGCTCAACATGTTCGTCCGGAACAACCGCCGAGGTTGATTATTCGGTCGTTGCCTCAGACGAGATCGACTATGTAGATGTCATTCTCAACGGGAAGCGGACTGGCAGAATCAATCCGGATGAATCCGGTCTGAACATGGACTTTGATAGACCCTTTTTGATAAGATTTGAATTCGGATGGGGCCCGTGGCGAGACATGGATCTCGATCGTGTTTGCGATTGGGCGTTCAGAATCCACGTCTCCGAAGGTCGACTACTTGATGTCACGCCGTGCCTCCGGTCAGGTCCCTTTGATGAAAACCGAAGGCATCGAATAGCTCACCATGCCGACGCTGCGACCGTCCAGTCCTACACGGGTCGGACCGGAGCATATCGGCAAAACCCGAACCAGAGTATTGTTCTGAAGATGGACGGCTCAGCGTCTACTGAAATCCGGCTATCTATGAGCCAGCCGGTTGTGATGGAGCATGCAACGACTGTCGGGCAGCTCGCTCTTTCCTCGGATGCTGTTTTCACCGGTGCTTTCCCTGCCGAGTCGTGCCTTTTCCATCGACCGGTCGAAGCGTCATCTCACGAAATGAGTGGATCATTTAAAGCCGAATTGCAGCCGGGACAGAACTTCATGTACCTACACGTCCGTCAAATAAATGGTCAGCACGCCTGGGCCAGTCCAACATTCATACATGCCGGATGAACCTGATACTTCCCTGCCAGCAGGCCTGCAGACCGTAGAACTCAACGAAGCAGACGCCGGTCGCTGTCTTGCACTCTCGATCGAAGCCGGCTGGAATCAGTCTCTCCAAGACTGGCAGCTGATGCTGGACTACGGCACAGGTTTCGGTATTGAAAGCGCAGATACTCTTGTCGGGACAGCGGTGATCGTTCCGTATCCACCGGAGATAGCATGGATCAGTATGGTGCTCGTCGCGAAAGAATGGCGTCGCAAGGGACTCGGCACAGAACTAATGCGAAGGTGCATCTCCTCGTGCAATAGTCTCAACTTGGTTCCATTTCTTGACGCGACCGAAGATGGGATCCCGGTGTATCTGTCTCTGGGGTTTACCGGCAGCAAGTCTATCTCAAGATTTACCCGCCAGGATTCTAGACCGGGTTCCGCCGGCATCGAAAATCGACGACGAAGTCGAGTCGGAATTACTGCAGATTGGCAAGAGATAAATAGAACAGATCTGAAGACATTCCGAGCCAATCGAGCTAGCATTTTGGAGTCTCTCGTTGGCAGAACGTCTGGAGTAACGTTGCTTGTTTCCGATAGTGGACACGGAGCGGGTGCGGTGACCGGAAGACCAGGGATACGGTTCTATCATATCGGTCCGCTCTTGGCGTCATCTGACACCCATGCCATCGAACTCGTGGAAACCATATTGAATAAGACATCCGGACCATTCACGATTGATGTGCCCGATGTACACTATGGATTCCAGGAATCATTACGAATCCTCGGTTTTGAACGGCAGCGGTCTTTTCGGCGGATGCACCTTGGGGATGTCAAGGGAGTCGCCGACCCGGACGGGTACTACGCGATCGCTGGTCCCGAATACGGATAAGCTCGGCAAGATCTTTTGATAACTATCACAAACCGAACAGTTCACTCGCATTCTGACGAAGAACAATTGTCTTTTCCAATTCGGATAACCTTGCAAGCCTCACCTTGTCCAATGATGCGCCCGTAGTCAAGAAAGGTGAATGCGAACCGAACAGGATTCTGGAAAGGCCAACAGAATCCCTCAGCGTTTCCATAACAAAAAACCAGGCTGCGAAGGAGGTATCAAAGTACACGTTTGATACGCTACTGCTAATTTCTCGTATCTCTGGTAGATACGCATTAAGGAAAACGGGGTTTATCGAGGTGTGCGTCTGACAAAACTCGATCATTTGCGCGGTTGGTACCCCTGTCACGCCAAGTCCGTGATACCGCGTCCTGGCATCTTCGAGTCGAACGACAATCATTAGTTGCAGATTTGACTCTGAAGCAAACCGGGCAACCTCATCCATTTCTTTGGAAGAAAGATTCACATTGTGGTATGATGGATAGGCTTTCAACGCTTTGATGTCTGCAATCTCCAGCAAGGCCTCCAACTGTTCGCGCCAACCGGGTACTGCTGGATTGACGGTCGGAACAGGAAAGCAATTCGAAATCGACGAGCAGTCCTGTACGAGCATTCTGTTAAACTGCTCTGTATCCGGATCGAACACAGACCCGAGATGCGAGGCAAACGCGTGCGAGATCCCGCTCACCTTCAGGTGGTCTGTAAGCGCCTCCAAACTGTTGAGAGCGAAAGATTGAAACGGCCAGTTACCGTAGGATACATTGATATCTACAAAGTCGTGTGTCATCTGTCGAACAGCAGACGGACTGCGTTGTCAAAGAAAATCTTCTGCTTGTCTGCGTCGTCGATTCGGGCGTGTTTTACGCGGCCAATCTGTGTCGGCAGGTCACGGATGAGCAGGTCCGAGCCAT
>JABDKO010000216.1 GCA_013002165.1 Rhodothermales bacterium
GCCGCGAACTGATCCTTCAATCGCTATGTTCACACCGGGCAGAGCCTGGTCAGTCACGGCATCGAGGACCCTTCCCTCAATGGCTATATTCTGGGCTGATGCGTCCTGACCGGGCTGCGATGTAATAATGAGAAAACTGAGTGTGAATACGATAGCACAGAATCTTGGGCGGTGGATGTGCATTAACGACAATGGGTTTATCGAATGGAGAGAGCAATATATACCCTTATTTAGAATAAGTCTAGATAAGCGATACTGTTCACATAAATTGAGAAAAGGACTGATTTGATGGCGTTGGGTTCTATTGGTTTGCTGGCAGATGGAGCCAGGAGCAGGCTCGTCAAACTCGGAGTTGTTTTCGTCCTGGGTCTGGTCTTAGCGGTCGCTTCTTCAGCGCAGCCGGATCCGGTTTCTGCAGCAAAAACGAGTTCAAAATTTCAGGACTTTGTTGAGCGTGTCGCACTGGCATCGTCGGCCGATCGGGCTGCGATTGTCGATACCTTTCTGGAGGATATCGAGTCGGTGCCATACATCGAGGGCGACTCGGCGATATTCATTTATCGCGGAGGCGCGACGTCGGTATCTGTCGCCGGCGACATGAATGGCTGGAGCCCGTCGATAGACCTTGCCCGGCTTAGTGATACGGATTTCTGGTACGCGGTACGTCAGTATGAAAGCACTGCACGACTCGATTACAAGTTGATTACAAACGGCACGAACTGGATTCTCGATCCGAGGAATCCGAATCTGGTTTCAGGCGGGTTTGGGCCTAATTCGGAACTGGCGATGCCCGGCTACGTCCAGCCGGCTGAAATCGAATATCGAGCGAGCATTCCACACGGCCAGCTGGTGGACTCTGTATTCGTAAGTAGCAAGCTTGGCAACTCGCGGCGGATTCAAATCTATCTGCCGCCGGGATACGATCGAGCAGCGTCCTACGGGATGATACTGTTTCATGATGGTGGTGACTATCTCGCGCTGTCCTCGGTCCGCAATGTCCTCGACAATCTTATTCACGATGATGTCATCGACCCGGTGGTTGCGGTTTTTGTGCCGCCCGTAAATCGAAATGATGAATATGCTTTCGCTACAGCTGATCTGTACGAGGAGTTCATAGTCGATGAAGTACTTCCGTGGTTGACATCCGACTATGCAGTGTCTGCTGATCCGATGCAGCGCGCCATAACCGGGCCATCACTGGGCGGGCTGATTTCTGCACAGATTTGCTATCGTAATCCGGAAGCGTTCGGATTGTGCGCCCCCGTTTCTCCGTCATTCTGGGTCAACAATCAGGAGATCATGAATGAAGTACTTGATGGAGAGAAAAGGGATATCCGATTCTACGTCGATTGGGGTACCTATGAAACCAGTATCGCGACTACAGGAAACGCGTTTGCAAGCGGTCTGGAGGATAACGGATACGATGTCGTGTGGAACGAGTGGTACGAAGGACACTCCTGGGGCAGCTGGCGGGCTCATCTGGACAATATGCTGATCATGTTCTTTCCGAGTGTGACAAGTGGTTCGGTCATCGACGATGAACAGCCACGAAAAGTTGGAGGGCTATCCAATTATCCGAATCCGTTTTCGACTTCGACAACCCTTGAGTTTGAGTTGTTGTCCGGCGGCATGACAAGTATTGACATCTATGATGTGACCGGCAGGATGGTGTCGCAGCCTATTGCCCAGGTATATCCACCCGGAAAGCATCGCGTTAATCTGGCAACTGACGATCTTCCGTCGGGAGCATATCTAGTGCGCCTCACGCTCGGTGATCAGAGCGATGTGGTACAGATGATACTGGCGAGATAGGAGATAGGAGATAGGGGGTAGGAGATAAGAGATAAGAGATAGGTGATAGGAGATAAGGGATGGGTGATAGGAGATAAGGGATGGGTGATGGGGGATGGGGGATAGTTGTGGCTAAAGGATAATCCTTATTGCCGATTTATATATTTCAGGGCCTGACGTTTACTTCCTAACTGAGCAGACTTTCGCGGGAATACTATGAAACTCGTAAGTGTCAATATTGGCAAAGCCCGGCCTACGGATGCTTCTTCGGTTGGTCAAACAGGAATATTCAAGAAGCCGGCTGCCGGTCCGGTGCACATCACGCCAAACGGAGCGAAGGGTGATGCAGTCTGCGACGACAGCTGCCACGGCGGGCCGGACCAGGCTATATATGTGTACACGCAGCCGGACTACGGTTGGTGGAGTCATGAAATCGGGTATACCCCGAAACCTGGTTCGTTCGGCGACAATCTGACTGTCAGCGGCCTGTTGAGTCAGAATGTCTGTGTCGGCGATCGACTGATATTTCCAGAAGTCGAGCTTGAGGTGACGGCACCGCGCATACCGTGCGGGACACTTGCTGCGAAGATGCAAGACCCGCAGTTCGTCAAGAAATTCAAGAATGCGGAGCGTCCCGGATTCTACTGTCGGGTTATCTCAAACGGTATGATTGAGCAGGGGCAGAACTACCGGTTCGAGTCTGGTCCATACGGAGTGTCTCTTGTAGAAATTTTCAGGGACTACTACACGCAGGACGCATCACGTGATATTCTCGAAGCATTTCTCGCAGCTCCGATAGCAATTAGAACGCGGGAGAGCATCAAGTCTCGCCTGGCAGAGTTAGTCGACTGATTACCGGTCAGTTTCGACTAACTTGAGCTCAGTCCATTTCCGTTTTTCATCATGGCTGCAAGTGTTTCGCCACCCTTGATTCCAAAATCGAGTGTACGAATCGGGAATGGAATTGTGATATCGTTCTTGTCGAACGCATCCTTGATGAGCATGATGGCTTCGCTTTGTGCAGATAAATAGTCGGGCTGTTTCTTGAACGGCACCCAGATCCGTACTACGAAATTGATGGAGCTGCCTCCGAACTCAGTAAAGAACAGCGTAGGCTCTGTATCGGTATCTCTGCTGGATACTTTGGCAGCGGCCTCGAGTGCAAGTCGTTTGGCTTTTTCAAGATCGTCGCCGTACGAGACGCCTACACCGACGTCAACCCGGCGCCTTCCGTACGCGGTGTAGTTTGTTATGGGATTCTCAAACACATGCTTGTTTGGTACGATGACTTTCTGCCCGGTCGGAGTCATCAGGACGGTTGCGCGAAGGTTGAGAACGTTTACGGTGCCGGTCACACCGTTGGTTTCGACAATGTCTCCGATCTCAAACGGTTTGCGGAAGGCAAGGAAAATACCCGACATGAAATTGGCGGCTATATCCTGAAATGCAAAACCAAGTGCCAGACCGATGACGCCGACGCCTGCGAGGAGCGTGGTTACGGTCTTGTCGAGATTGAGTACGCCGAGAGCTACGAAGAGTCCTGCCGTGAGTACGACTATGTAGACAACTGATCCGACAAGATTAGCGACCTGGAGGTTGCTTGCCACCTTGTTGATGCCGGAAGTGGCAATCCTTCTGACCAATCGGGCCAGCAGAGCAAACACAATTGTTATAAGAACTGCCGCAACCAGATTGGGCAGCATCGTCACGAAGAGTTCGAGCCACTCGGAGAGTTGAGCGGTTAGATTGGTAAAAATATCCACGAGAACAAATAGTAATTGGTTGGCGGAATAAGCGATTGGATGAACAATCCACCTGAAATGTAGTGAAAATACGGTTGATCGTTGATGCCTGCTTGAACCTGCATTAGATTAGCAACCCATTTTAAGCCAATGTAGCTCAGCTGGTAGAGCAGCTCACTCGTAATGAGCAGGTCAGCGGTTCAAGTCCGCTCATTGGCTCCACGTCTTTCCTTCCGCGACTCGATTGTTCGCTAGCTCGCGTCACGTCTCAAGACGAACCCGGCGCATCACCGATCTTTAGCACCACGATACCAGATCTCTGTTCTGTCTCTACTC
>JABDKO010000266.1 GCA_013002165.1 Rhodothermales bacterium
GACTATTTCAAATCGGGTGGCTGCCGATGCCGAGTATCAGTTTAGTCCCCGTGTTGGTATCGCCTTTCCGATTTCGGAGACCGGTGTGATGCGTTTTTCTGCGGGACTTTTCTTCCAGGTCCCTGCTGGAGGTCTGTTGTACACGAATCCAGAGTATGAGGTCAACCCAGCTTCCAGTGTAAACTCGTTTGGCAATGCAGGGATCAGCCCCGAAAGGACGCTTTCCTTTGAGGTTGGATTGCAGCAGGGTATCACGGATCGGATCGGCATGGAGTTGACGGTCTTTTCCAAGGACGTCCGCAACCTGCTGGGCCAGGAAATTCTACGTAATCCAAACGGGGACTTTGCGATCCGGTGGATCAATAGAGATTACGGTACGATCAGGGGAATCACTGCTTCGATGTTCCAGCGCGGAGGAGGTACTCTCGCGTGGACCGTTGACTACACGCTTCAGTTTGCAGAGGGCACTTCATCCAGTGCGGGCGAAGCCTTCGGGCGCCAGCAATCAGGCTTGGACGAAATCCTGTCTCTGGTTCGCCTCGACTGGGATCGACGCCATGTGCTTAACAACACGCTGACCCTGACTCCGTATCAGCACGTTAACATCACGTTTATCAACCGACTGCAGAGCGGAACACCGTACACGACGGTCCGAGACTTCGTCCGTTCGAATCTGAAGAACAATGCGGTCAAGCCGTTACTCTTCACTTCGGATGTTCGGGCGTACGCCAAGCCGCCTTTCATCGATCAGAATATTCAGCTGTTTCTTCAGGTCGAAAACATTTTTGATTCTGAACAGCCGGTGAATGTTTATGAGGATACCGGTCGTGCGGATGAATCTGTTCAGCTCGAGCTTTTTCGACGGGCTGGAACTCCCGTCGGCGGACTAAACACGCTAGACGAATTTTTCTACAGGCAGGAATTCTTCGGTGCTCCGAGGAAAATCAGCCTTGGACTAAGCTATAATTTTTAGGAACGCTTTGATTACGACAACACACCCGAGGCACTCCGCCGTAATTGGTGCCGCCATGACTGTGCTGGCGCTTTCGCTCACACTGGTATTTGCAGCGAATGGCCAGGAGAACTCGATCCCTCCCGACCTGATAGGTAATGAAGAGAGCATTGCTCGCGGTGTTCTTTCCGGCAATCTCATAGAGACGAATTTCCGAAACCATGGAGAGTTGGCTCGATGGAATGACGCTCCGTGGGGTGTCTGGCCTCGAGGTATTGGCGGGCGGCATATAGACGGCATCGGCATTATGGTTAGCGGTCAGGTACCCGGTGAACGAGCGGCGTATCCGCAGTTCTTCGGCGGGCTTCCGGATACAACCGTGAACCCGGTTATCCTGACATATCGAGATGCGGGAAAACGCCTCGGACCTTCCGGCGATATCTGGGGCTGGTTACCATTGCCTGGTTTCAACAATCCGAATCGGCTCGATCCGATTACAGGCCAGCGAACGCCGACCCCGGCTCTGAGCTCAGACCGCACGAGTTGGCCGGAGTTCTGGCCTGATCGGCTGAACAACCCCGACGATCCAGGATGGGCCGGCGAGTGGAATGGTTTCTTTGGTCGCGGTGTTTTTAACGCCGACGAAGAGGGCTACTATGTGATGGATGATTTCTCTGACCTGGAGTATCAAATTGATGAAGACACGGGTCAGCCTGTTAGCGAGGAAGGAGTCTATTATGCCAGTTCGGCAGATTCGTCGATTGGCGGGCTCGGTCTGCAAAATACCGTTCGAATCTTCCAGTGGGCCAACGTACTTGCAGAAGATCTGATGTTCATTCTCTACCGCGTTAATAATCGCGGAGGCTTTGATCACAACAGATTGTTTTTCTCCCAGGTGATGGACTATGGTCTTGGTAATGAAGAAGGAGATGAAAACGCATCGTTCAACCCGCAGGAAGATGTGACGTTCGGCTGGGACCAGGATGGTATCGGTACCAGAGCGTCAGGCGGCACGTACGAACTAGGCTATACAGGTTTTGCTTTCCTTGAAAGCCCGGCACGTGCTACCGATGGGCAGGACAATGACGAAGATGGAATGACTGATGAGTCACGCTTCAGTGGTCCGGGTTCCCTGATAG
>JABDKO010000278.1 GCA_013002165.1 Rhodothermales bacterium
CCGAATCAGTCAAGTGCGGAACATCTTATGGCCTCTCGATCAGGGCCTAAAGGACGCAGGAACCTGGTTCGCCGACACGTTCACTCCAGCGCCAGACGTGATTGAGCCGACAGCGCACGCGATCGAACACGTGTCCGCAGCGGCGACCAAGCTAAAAACAACACTGAAAGAAGCACAGGAAGGACTGGCGTTTGACGAAGAGGCGGAAGAGGCAGCCGACAATCTAGCCGAAGCAATAAAGAAACTAGATTCACGACTCCAAGACAACATTACGATGTGGGGGCTGTCGTCAGACGCCATAGCCAGATCGCGATTAGTTCAACAGGGCGCCACCGACGAGGACTTGAAGGGTATTGACGCCAAGTTGCGTCGAATAGACGCGTTGAAAGAACAGGAACAATGGGAGAAGGAACTAGCGGATTCCATCATCGAGGCCGAGAAGAACATTGCCCGTGAAATGAAAGCTGAAGAAGATGAAGTTGCAAAGTCGATCGTTGAGGCAAAGCGTAAAGTAGACGCAGATTTAAAGGCCGACGAGGATCGCAGGAAGTCCATAGAGGACGTCATTAAGGCGATGGAGAGACAGGTTGCCATACTGGGCAAAACCGCAAATGAAATTCAGATCTACGATCTTGAACAGCTAAAGGCGTCTGGCATTCAGAAGAAACGTGTGCTGGAGCTTCAGGAAGAGATCGACGCATACAATGAACTGAAGTCTGCGGTCAACGGGGCTCACGGAGCTATCCTTTCTGGATCTCGCGAGGCGGAAGAATTGCTGGCGCAATGGCGAGACAGACCTCCAGAACCGTCGCCTCCAGAGCCGCCCCTTGATGCTGAACCTCCGTCGTCGGGATTAGCAAAGCTACTAGAGAGTTGGCGCGACAATCCCCCAGGGCCTGAGTTCTTTGATGATATTGAACCTCCAGAAATTGGATTCACCGAAGGGCTCGTCGACCTGACCCCTCCTCCCGAGATCACGATTGAACTGCCAGAGTTGGCAGCACCCGAACCTGTAGAACCAATGGACTTGGACTCAGCTCAGTCGTTTGTCGATGAGATGATCCAGGGTCTGGAAGCCCTCTTCGATAAGCCTGTAGGCGCAGTCGCCCCCGTCCCTCAACCCGCAGAAGAGATGGATTTAGCTCCACTGGAAAAGCCTCTCAAGAAGATTGCCGACAACACAAAGAAACCTCCCGTTGTCATACAGGAGGTACATTTCGCGTGACCGTAACGTCAGTCGAATACAAGCACAACGTCCGCGGTGGTGTTGATGCTGAAGGAACAACGTCGTACGTCGATGTATGGTACGTCGAGACCGACGACAAGAACGACCTGTCCAACACGGTGAGAGGGCCGCAGGCGGTCGCATTGGGGCTCCCCGACTACAAAGACCCCTGGGCACCACCTGGGACGAATGACTCTAACGTCTATGCCCTCTGTACGGTGCGAGACGCAGAACTTCTCTCGCCGGAAGAAAGCCGGCTGATCTGGAAAGTCACCCTGACATTCACTACCGAGGGACAGTCGCGTGATTCCTCTGGCGGCGGCGGTTCAGGTACTGGCAACGAAGAAGGCGTTCAGGATCCACTGGATGAACGATGGCGGTACAGCGGAAGCTATGTCCTCACGACAGAACGGACATCCAACGATAAAGACGGTGACCCCATCCAGAACTCATCGGAAGAGTCGGTCCATGTCGACAGGCCGAGCGGTTATGACAGCTTGGTCATGACCGGAAACACGGCGTTGATTGATTTGCCCGTCAGGACTGCCGCCCGTGCGAAGTGCAATGAAACCCCGATGTGGGGTTTAATGGCTCGTCAGGTTTATCTCGCCAGGTGGGATTGGTCTATTAAGTATCGCGGCCTGACCGCTTACGTGGCTCATAGGTTGGAGTGGTGGTTGAAGGACGGGACCGAGCTATGGAACACAGAATTCCTCGACGTTGGAACGAGGTACTTGGTAGATAATACCGCGAAACTCCCTAAGGATCGTTACAAGTATGCAAGCATCTCTGATTTGCAGTCAAAGGTTTTCTTGGACGGCGCTGGAGGGCCATTAGATAAGACCGTGAACCCAGGAGGCATGGTCATCAACGTGAAGGTAATCAAGGAATACGACTTCCTGACCAACATGACGTTTTTAGAGAACCCGCTTACAGGGCCGTTTTCGTAATGCCACTCTTATCCGAAGC
>JABDKO010000282.1 GCA_013002165.1 Rhodothermales bacterium
AGGTGGATCTGGGGATGCCAACCATGGTGAACCAGGCTTCCGTGCAGAACCTCCGGAGCTCGATCCATGTCTCTTACGACGGTTCTCCACAGTCTGAAATCCAGTCTCTTCAGGGTCTGGAGAAAACGTAACGCGAGTAGACATTCGTGAACGATTCACGTACTCTCCTCCATCAGTACTGGGAGAATGTTCCTCGTCCAACTTGGGCTCTTGATGTTCTGGAGACAACTGTCCAGTGGTCGCTGTCTTGGGGTTTGGAGCTTCCTTCCGAGCTGGCGTGGACACCTGCTCGTTGGATTCTCGTGGTGGCGATTCTCTTGGTGTAGAATCTCCATCCTGTTCAACACGGTTGCGAGTACCTCCGCCAGAATCACCTTGACTTCGGGAGCTGTTGACAGTTCCCGGTGTCCTTCTTGTAGACATCGCCGCCACTTGGGCTGCGATCATCTCAGCGTTCGAATGCTGAGGCGTCTTCTTGTTTTTGCCCATCGTGAGAAATGAACAAATCGCGACTTCCAGTCTGCGATGCGACTGTTAATCTGATAAGTTATAGCCCAAAATGACTAGGGGCAACAACTTGATAGATCAGATATCGCTGAGAGAGCGATTCCAATCCCTTGAGGTAGGAGTCGCGAATGAACGCTTCCCGGACCTTTAAGCTATACGAGCTGTAATTTAGGGTGTTACCCACGGCGTCTTGTAGAGTTGAAGTGCTCAAACGCCGAATCGGTTTCCACGTTATTGGTTCCAGGGACAGGAAGCAATACGTGACAAGTGCTAGTCTAGACGACAACAGATGCTAAATCAAACATAAAAACCAATTATAAGAATTACCGGCGGCAAAACGAGGAGAGGAGTTTTGTCGCCTTTTGAATGCCAAAGATGCCGATCGAGGCATTGTTGTTGGGCATTTCCTACGATGGCCCACACAAATCTACGATAAAATGATGCCTCGGAACAAATGACAGGTCTTGACCTCCTAAGAAGTCAGTGCCGTAAAGTGTGCCGGTGAGACGTCTGACTGTGATCGAACCCCGCGAAGGAAGCTATATATCTAGCACTCCTAAGCGGACACGATCGATTAGGCGCCGTCTGTTGAGGACGGTGCCACCTGGCCTTCGATGGCAATTCCGAGTTCGCCAGACTCGGGATCTGAAGCCGCGCCATCCGTACCGGGACCCAGAATAGTGGGAAATTTCTCACTCCCCTTCCTACTACCTTGGGGATCGGTCGGATTCCAATCCTTGAAAAGGATTGGACGCATTTGGGGCCAAATCTGCTGATATCCCCAGTGTTTACTGAGAATATCTGCAGGATTAAACTCCCCAGACAGGTGATGGAAGACCATCATCCCGGAGGCAATTGCCTCTCGCACGCGGTGGTATGCCAGAGCAGTGTGGCGCTTGTTCAAGCGCGACTGTGGAACAGTGCTGCTCTGGACTACAGACTTATTGTCGCCGAACAAATAAGCCTTTCCCTTGATGGGAACTCCCAGATACCTCAGGGTGGTCCTGAGGTCGATGATCTGATCTGTTGCTGTTTTGGCAGCAACGAATTCAGATCCATAGGTAGCTGTTTCCACAGTACCTTGTTTCTTGGAGTACCAGTCGATGGGGAATGCGTTCACGAAGTGAAGAACGCCAGTCACCGCCCGACCTGTGACCATGTTATGGTACAGGTTCGCATCGACATAGGTAGAGGTGTTAACCTCTTTCCCAAGGGGTTCTGGTGCGTCGTCAGGAATGACCTCTGTGACGCCACCATAGACAGTGCGCTCCCAGTCGTGCTCGTTATCGGGCACGTCTGACCAGTCCGGCATGTCAGTAACCACGCGGATCTTCGTGTGACGCATCTTGGAGAGGTAGCCATAAATCCTTTTGACTCTCTCAAGATGTCCGACACGAGGTGCGACACGAAAGCTGGACATTGTCATAACAGCTGTCGTAATATCGAACCTCCCCAGGCTGATAGCCCACTGCAAAGCACCAATCATCGATTGGTACTTCTTCACACCTTCCATGTCCAATTCAGGGGAATTGTCCAATTCAGGGTGGTCTCCCTTCTCGAGTGGGGAAGTGTACTTGTGCGCTGGCTTGGAACCGAACATGTTCTCGTAGCCCTCAATCATGCGCTCAATGTATTTCTTCGGCTCGATGCAGAGCGTGCCGTCCTCCTCGCGACAGAAATCACATCCAAGATGAAAGGTCACAGGCCCAGTGCCCTTCAACTTGAGCTTGTATTTCTTCTCGAACGTCTCCGTTAAGGCCTTGGGGTTCTTAGAAGCCATTTCCAGGTCGTCCACGTAAACCGCTATATATTCATAGTGATCGTCGACCTTCCGCATCCAGATGTCGGATTCTGCCTTCGACAGAAAGAAGCCCATGTCTCGTAGGATGTCGCTACATCGTTCCCACCACATCTTGCCAGATGACTTGAGTCCGTAGATGGCGCGTCTAATAATCAAGATGTGCCCTCTCCTCTCCCCGAAC
>JABDKO010000312.1 GCA_013002165.1 Rhodothermales bacterium
CTGCGAGGCTGCTCCGACTGCAGCGATCTGGGCATCAGTGGTTTCAGTTAACCCAAGCATCGAAAGAAGGCGGTCGACGGCTTCGTCCTGTATCGCGAAACTGCCCGTGCCTGTGTAGTCGAAAACATCCGAGTTGATCACACGCCTTGTCTTCGCGTCATTAAGCGTAAGGTTGACACGGACCCGCTGGCCTTCAAGCTGTACGCTACCCTGAACGACCAGGTCAGCCTTGAGTTGGCGACGGGCATCATCCAGTGTCATTGACTCGGTGACTTCGCTTGATGGAATTACCCAGAGAGACTGATCGGTGCCCTGGAGTCGGCTCAGACTGGTCGTAAGAGTCTCCATAAGGCCGTAGGAAAATGCCTCGACATCAGAATCTCCCGAATCGCCGATAAAGTTAAATGGAAGAATTGCAAGATGACGATTCTTCAGCGAACTGATTTCCGATGATCGGCCGAAAAGGAAAAATGCTACGACAAAGAGCACTACCACGGCACCAAAGATACCTACGAATGTACCTGCCTGGAGCGAGACGTCTTTATGGATAAGCCGGCTAAGCGTAGTTGTCGTGAGGGGGCGTGCGGCTGTTGGTACATCGATTTCACTTAGCAATTCGCCGACGGACTGGTATCTCTTGCCCGGATCCTTCGCGAGACATTTCATTACAATGTTCTCCACCCCGGCAGGAATACCAGCAACGTGTTCGTGCGGCGGGGGCGGTTCCGTGTTAACGATGGCGTACGAAACGGCCTGTTCGTACTCTCCTTCGAACGCCCGTCGTCCCGTAAGCATCTCATACATCAGGGCACCGAGCGCCCAGATATCCGTCCGCTCATCGATAGTCTTTGCAAGCAGCTGCTCGGGAGCCATGTAGGGAACCGTCCCGACGGAACTCTTGGATCTCGTCAAGTCCATCTGCCCCGACAGTTTTGCAAGGCCGAAATCCAAAATCTTGACTCGGCCTCTTGCATCCACGAGTACGTTACCCGGCTTGATGTCGCGATGTACGACACCTTTCGCATGTGCGGCAGCGAGACCTCCAGCGATCTGCTGAGCGATACTCATCGCTCTCATGGGCTCGAGCGGTCCTTCACCGATCAGTTCTTTGAGAGTTCGTCCCTCGTAGTGGGGCATAACGATATACGTTTCCCCGGACTCTGTTTCACCAATCTCGTGGATGGCACAGATCGTTTCGTGTTGAATTGCCGCTGCTGCTTTTGCTTCGCGGATGAAACGTTCGCGCGCCGTGTCATCCACCGTCAGATCCGCTGTAAGAAACTTGATCGCAACAACACGATCGAGCTTGGTGTCGCGGGCGAGATATACCACTCCCATTCCGCCCTGTCCGAGCTGAGATTCGATTTCGTAATGAGCTAGCGTTTGGCCGAGCATAGCCTAGATCCTGCTTGAGCGAGCAAAGGGTGGTCTGTGTTCAGGCTATCAAAACCGGGGTGTGCAAAGACACGGGAGTTTGGACGCAAGTTATGTGTTTTGGAGGTGGATTGCATGGGTTAGATGCTAGTTAGTAGTTGCTAGTTGCCAGTGCCTGTTTTTCAACAACCAACAACCAACAACCAACAACTGACAACTGACAACCAACAACCATCAACCATCAACCAACAACCAAACAACTAAAGACTAGTCCAAATGCGCGGTGTGCCAATATCGAGCGGTTCGTATGCGGCCCTGCGCTCGATGAAGCCGTCGTAGTCTACTACAGATTCTGGATCAGCTTCGCTGCGGACAATAAAATCGGCTTCGGGCGGATAGCATGCCATCTGCACATTGGTGTCCATGTCCTTCTCACTCTTGTCGGGCCACAATCCGAGGTTGTTGGGCGTGTTCGCCGACTGAAAGCGTAGGTCGACACTCCATCGAATTGAGTCAGAGTAGTTCGGTGTCGAACAGTGCGCCGTGAGGTTGGTCATGAAGACAACTCCACCGAACGGACATTCGGCTACAACTTTGTCCGGGGTTTCAGCCGGCAGATCCTCATCCTTGATAACATACAGTCCCATATTCCCGCCCGTGTGGTGCTCAAGAATTCCAGACTTATGTGATCGTGGAATAATCTCCATACAACCGTTCTCAACCGTTGCGTTGACGAGTGGAATCCAGCAGGTCACGATCAGGTGCTGATCGCAGTGAGGCGCGAAGTATCCGGAGTCCTGATGCCACGGCACATTCCCGCGGCTGACGCCCGGAATCTTCGGTCGAATCCGGTAGGCTGACGATGCTACGATCTCCGGTCCAACCAGGTCAGATACCACATCCAGAAGCTTCGGGTGCGTGATCAGGTCAAACATGCTTTTTCCCTGATACCCGCCGCCCCTCATCCCTTCAAGGTGTTGCAGAATTTCACTTCCGTTCTCAACCGAATCGTGATATATGTATGCGAGTCGCTGTTCAAAGGCGGCATCCGGATACGTCTCAGTCAATTTGCCCTCGCGAGCGAGCCGCTGGATTACGAAATCGATCTCTCTTTCCAGGCCCGCACGGATCGGTTCCAAATCGGATGGCTCAAACACATTCGATGCGATGAAATATCCTTCAGATTTGAACTGAGCAATCTGTTTTGCCGAAAATCGGCCGTCGGAGAGTTTCATAAAGGGATGCCGGAAGGAGTGAGGGGGTAAGGTAAGGAATAAGGTTGATGGGGATAGGGAGATAGGAGATAGGGAGATGGGGAGATAGGGAGATAAGGAGATAAGGAGATAAGGGATTGGGAGATTTCGGTGTCATGTTGAGCGAGGGCGAAACATCTAGATCCTTCGC
>JABDKO010000036.1 GCA_013002165.1 Rhodothermales bacterium
GTATACCGGAGGATGCTCCGTCGAAAACCGCGCGAACTACTTTCTCCCACTGGTTAAGAAGGAACAGAGCCTGTGTCCCGTCTACTCCAGGATTTGAATCAACGAGATCGTCGGTGAACCGACAAAAAGCATACACCCGTCGAACCACCCACCGCTGGTCTGCATCAAAAAATCTTGCCGCAAAGGAAAACGTGCGAGAGTGATGTCGGAAATAATCATCAAGACTTGATGGCCCGAGAAGATCAAGCGCGTCGGCTAAAGGTGTAGCTACAGGAGTTATGATATCCACCTGCTGGTTCATCCGATTACACGATGCGCTCCTTGTGATTCTTTCTGTCCGATCCAGGATGCGAACGTCTGTATATCTGAAAACATCAGCAGCTCCTTGAATGTGTCTGTGTATGACAACTCGTCTGTACCCTGATTTGCCTCGGGCCCTCCCATTGCTAAAACGTACGGCCTTTCGTCCGAATAACACGATGCCAACACTTCTGCTGCGCGCGAGTACCCGGCAAAAGTCTGGGCCGAAGATATCGAAATACAAACCATCTCGGCAGAATACTTCCTCTGAGCATCAGCAAGATCGATTACAGGAACGTTCGAACCAAGGTAGATGACGGACCATCCCAACTCTTCAAGTATGACACGCACCATCATCAGGCCGAGTTCGTGAAACTCTGATCCCGGACAGCCAAGGACAGCGATTCTGCTACTGGGACGCACATTCCCGCCCAGGTGGCGGTGTGAATGACGTCGAAACTGAAGAATGTCGTTGACAATCTCCGCATTATAGTGCTCGTCGACCCTAGTGCCGCAACCCGACTTCCACTCTTCAGCCCCAAGAGTCATAATTGGGGCTAAGACATGGTCGCAAATCGCCGCCCACTCGACGCCCTGGTCGTTTAAGTACTCTACCAGCCTGTAAACGTAACCAATGCGATTTGATTTAATCCATGATCCAATCAGGGACATGACGGATGAGTAGTCGCCGGTTAGGGCAGCGGAAGTTGAAAACCAAACGTCTGCTTCGAAGCCCCTGAACCACGCGAGCGGCACCTCAATACCACGTCCACGTGCGAATTCGATAAGATTTTCCAGCGCCAGACGGCGGTGACGACCCTCTGTGAGCGTAAATTGGAGCTCTCCGTCATTGCACCATCGCTTGATTGATGACTCGTGCACCTGGATTAATTCAGCCGCCTGTTTAGTAGAAATCTGGTTCGCCACGGGATTAAAGCTAATCGAGTGCATATTTGAAAACGGATGTACTTTTTTCGGCCCAACTATCTGACTGTCGACAGATCAATAGTCGTAATATAGACGTTTTTAATTAAATTATTATGTTAATGTTTCGCACACAACGACTATATTTATGTTTGTAGTCGATATATGCCTTCAGAAGTATGTTGAATGGAACGACTCCCCCGCGTGTTTGAATCGGTAAAATCATAGATGACGTACCTCCAGTTCCACTTCGTATTCCTTGTTCCGTTGCTGGTCATCATGTCGGTACTGGTGGCGAGAAGCGGCGCTCTGACACGACGACGAGCTGCCGGTACGGCTATCCTGGTTGTGGTGGCGCTCATTTACAGCACTCCCTGGGATAATTACCTCGTCTATCGGTCCGTTTGGTCCTACGGCGCTGATCGGGTGATAGCAACCATCGGCTATGTACCAATCGAAGAGTATCTGTTCTTTATCCTCCAGACACTTCTTACTGCCCTGATTTATTCCTATGTGGCCCGGAATACTACCTTTGCGACGGTTCAAGCGCGCGGTTTAACGCTACGACTAGTTGGGATTATCGCTTTCGGAGTGCTTACTGCAGTTGGGGTCGCATTCCTGTATTTCGATAGCACGCTATATCTGGGTCTGATAACGGCATGGGCCGCGCCCATCCTGGCACTTCAATGGGGCTTTGGTGCCGAGATGTTCTTCAAGTATGGACGAATATGGGTCAGAACGATTATTCCACTGACCATATATCTCTGGTTCGCTGATGCCACTGCGATTCGCCTCGGTATCTGGGACATTGCCGACGCTACGACTACGGGCATTGAACTCTTCGGTCTGCCAATCGAGGAAGCATTGTTTTTTCTGGTGACTACCGTGTTCGTCGGCCAGGGAATGCTGCTCTTCGACGGGTGGAAGCCACACAAAACTCAGTAGCAGCTTGGTACCCGAGTCTCACCGTTCTCAGAGACAGGGGCTATTGCCCGGGCGAATTGCGCGTTGACCTCAGACGATCGAATGTTCAACTGGCGGCTACACGAACAATTGTGCACCTGCATTACCGGCATCCATCGAGCGAGAGCGCTACTCCTGGAAATGCCGGGTTGCATTATCGCAGTAGTCGTAAAGCCGTTTGGCATCGTCCATGTGTTGAGCGCTGTCGCCCTCCCTGGCCAGAATGCAGTCTGCGTAGTAGCCCCCTGGCACCAGATCTTCGGGATGCATGATCGCACAAAGCGTCTGTGTACGAGCTCCCTGCTCCGGAGTAAGAATCTTCGATCCCTTGCCGGTGATGGCCGCCCACACGTACTTCAAGATTGAAACAATCGACATGTGACGACTCAGGTTGGTCCGGACAACTCCTGGATGGACAGCACAGCTCTCGATATGGCCGAACTCAATTGGGAATCGTTTCGCCAGCAGTATGTTGCCAAGTTTCGATTGCTGGTATCGATGCCAACTGTCATAAGCCTGATCATCGACCTTGTCGATGATGTCCAGGTTTATACGTGGTGCTTTGGCATGGTCATGGACGTCGCCTGGCGGATCGCCGATGAGTAGATGCGCCGTGGACGATAGCCAGATCTGTCGCTTTGTTTGTGGCGCGAGAAGTTTTGCAAGCAGGAAGTGCCCGATCACGTTCGTGCCCATCTGCACCTCGAAACCGTCGGATGTCTTGCCCGGAGGAGTATTCATGACACCGGCGTTGTTCATAAGACAATCAATCGTTGCGTACTTAGCCTGGATGTGGTGGGCGAAATCTCTAACCGACGCCAGGTTGCCCAGGTCGAGGGTCATTTCAGCATCAATTGTTCCGGGACCGGAGCTGAATCCCGCGGCAAAGTCCGCCTGCGATTTAGCGTTACGTCCTGCTGCAATGACCGTAGCTCCAGCGCTGAGCAGTGCCCTGGTCGATGCTGCCCCAAGTCCGGAGTAGGCGCCAGTTATCAGAAATACTTTCCCTGAAAGGTCGTATCCCTTGACGGCTTCAAGCGCCGTTTTTGGTAGGGTTTGATGTTCTTTTGTTGCTGGCATATAAGATCTCAGGACGTGTTTGGTAAAAACGTCTGAACCGGCATTCACTGCCGAACGTTCCCGCGCGCGTACCCCACTGCCCTGACCCAACTGCACATACACGTTGAGGTAATAGCGCAGCAACCCTGTATCTCTTATCTTTGCGTTCCTTTCGCGGCGGCACACAGCCGACCCTTGCCCGGGTGGCGGAATTGGTAGACGCTACGGTCTCAAACACCGTTGACAGCGATGTCGTGTGGGTTCGAGTCCCACCCCGGGTACGCATTGGTAGTTATTCTATTGTCGTGATGACGCCGCGAACCGGCTCGCGTATTTCTCACCAGGTGAGGCGTCACCTACCAAGATAATGTTACCACTATTTCTTCAGGCAGTGGCGCGACTTTTACTTCGATGAGCCGCCAGACGATATTTGACCGTCGTATTTGATCGACCAGTCAAATCCTTCTGCTGTTGGAGAAACCGTTCCGTAAACGTCGGCTCCGCCAGTCGCATTTTCAAATCGTCCGGTACCACCGACAATTGTATCTTCCTGGTAGAACGTAGTCGGACCGGTTACATAGCCATAGTACTCAATGTATAGTTCATCGCCATTTGCAGCTGTCAGTGTGGCCAGTCCGTCAACGAAATTCGGATTAGATGGATCAACAAAGAAGAACGAGCAGTGAGATATCGTCACTTCCACTCGACCGAGACGAGTAGATTTCCCTTCTCCTTCACCATATACGGGCAGGGATGCAACGGGGCAATCCGTTCGGTGGAAGTTAACAGTACCCCAGCCAACTGCCTCGCCTTTGTAGGGAACCGTCTTTACCACATTCGTGGCGATTCGAACAGACTGAGGCGCGTCGAAGAGGTCAGTTTCAAATTGAACTCCTGTCAAATTGTCCTGTGAACAGCCCACAAGGATCAGCACAGACGCAATGATCATGTAGAGGTGAGTGTTCATAATGCTCCTCACAAAATTAGTGCAAAAAGTAGTGAGTGTGCGAGCAGCCATGACTCAATTATACAAGCCGACCGCCCCGCACACGGACAACGTAATCGTCATTAGTAGCCAAAGCGCTAGGCTTTCTACCATTTCCGCCGTGAGGAAATTGCCCGATCGATTGCAAGCAAACTCCTCTGCCTTCAGGTCATTTTGTGTAAAAGCCTCAACCAAGTCTAATAGTCTCCTTTACCTGGAAAAATATTTCGAATGCCACCTCTAGGATTAACCTGGTCACCTACTCGTCGGGGAATGATGTGGAAATGACAGTGAAACACTGATTGACCTGCAGTCTCCCCAATGTTTACCCCAATATTGAACCCGGCTACCGAGCTATCCGTAGGTCGTACTAAACTGCATATTTCCTTTATCAACGCATCGCTAGCAAGCAGTTCATCTTGAGTCAAATCGAAGTAATCTCGCACATGTCTCGGGGGCACTACCAACGCATGCAAAGGGGTAACCGGATAGGCGTCCCAGAAAGCACTGCAATAATTATTGCTACCTACTAAGTCTTTCTGTTCAAGACTACAAAAAATGCACTTGTCCATTACGTGGAGGTGGACTGGTTCGGGGCGTTTGCAGGCATTTTTGGTCTGCCTTGTCAAACGTAACAAATGCTTTTTACGTCTCGGTCTACTACGTGATGTCCGCTGGCCACGTAAGCCTTGCCGGTGAAGGCAAACATAGCCGAATTAGTACTACCCTTTTTTCTTCTTCGACCGCTTGCTCGCTCCTCCGCTTCCGCCAAAGAAAAGGCTCGCGCCAAAAACAAATCCCAGATTGTACCACGCACCTGTATTGTGCGCTTCGTACACAGATACCGAATCGGAAAAAAGCGAAGCAATGAATGTGAACA
>JABDKO010000057.1 GCA_013002165.1 Rhodothermales bacterium
ACGGAAAAGTCTGTCTTCCCCTTGTGGCCCTATACCACCCAAAATGGATAATACTATGCGCAATCGGATACTGCCGATCGGTATCACCCTGTTTATCGCGATGCTTATCACTGTCGGAGCACTATGGTTGAATAACCAGAACGACGACAGTATTGCTGAAATACCGAAACTTGAGTTGTCGACTGAAAATCCCAACGACCTCTCGATTTTTGAGTCCAAGCTGATACCGAAAAGCGAGAATCCCGGTGAGCGATTTGAGCACGACTTTATGCTTACCCGTGACCCTGCAACAAATTCGATTCCTCTCGACAGGCTTTTTGAGGCCAGTAAATCGGTCACAGAACAGAAAAGGAGCAAATCGGCGCTTCTGGCAGCAACGATGAGTTGGACAGAGCGAGGCCCGGACGATGTCGGTGGCAGAACAAGGGCAATCATGTTCGATCCGAATGACGTCAACAACGAAAAAGTATTTGCCGGAGCCGTCAGTGGTGGTCTCTGGTTTACCGATGACATCACGGATCCACTAGAAACGTGGACGTCAGTCGACGACTTCTGGTCAAACCTGGCTGTGACAGCGCTGGCCTACGACCCGACCAATACACAGGTATTCTATGCAGGTACTGGTGAAGGTTTTTTCAATACGGATGCCGTTTTCGGTGGCGGGGTATTCAAATCTACTGATGGCGGTTCGACGTGGGCTCAGCTGCCAAGTACGTCCCCAACCCTCCCGTCCGGTGACTGGATAGGCGTTCAGGATCTCGTCGTAACGGCGACAGGTGCGGTACTTGCATCGACACGAGAAGGCAATGGCGTGCAGCGTTCAGCTGACGGCGGAACGACCTGGACCGCTGTACTCGATTCGGGTACCGGTGCCTCAACAAGCAGGGCCGCTGACCTCGAGATTGACGCGAATGGAGACATCTATGCGTCCATGGGTGTTTTCTCCGGTGGAAATATCTGGCGCTCGCTTGATGATGGACTCACTTGGACACAGGTAAATACGGGAGGCGGTGGATTCCCGAGTACGGGTGTCAACCGGGTTGAAATCGCAACGGCGCCATCCGATACGAGCATCATCTACGCTATAGCCCATGACAGCGGTACCTCCGGTGTCGAAGGGATCTATCGGTCTGGTGATTATGGAGTGACGTGGGTCAGTATGCCACTTCCTGCAGATTGCGATGACCTTACCATTACCGCCGCTGATTTCACAAGGGGGCAGGCATGGTATGATTTGATTGCGGTTGTCAATCCAACTGATCCAAACGACGTCGTTGTCGGCGGGATAGATATTTTCAGGACCAGTAATGGAAATGCTGACTCAGGTCCAGGTGAAGGAAGCGGAGCGACATGGACTCAATCGGCGGTCTGGTTAGCACCGGCCAACTTCCCGAGCTGCAATAACTCGATGCCCGTCGTACATGCTGATCAGCACGCTATGGTGTATCGGCCTGGATCGTCGACAGAAGTTGTGTTCGGACACGATGGTGGAATTGACTACACGGCTGACATCACAGTTGGCGGCTTCCCGACGTTTGTAAACCGTAACAATGGATACAACGTTACCCAGTTTTATTCAGCTGCTCAGAATCCGAACACTGGTACCAACCTCATGTTCGGGGGTACCCAGGACAACGGAACACCGCAGTTGAACAGCGCCGGTATCGCAACCAGTTTTGGTGACGCGACAGGTGGTGATGGCGGTTTCAGTCACCTGAACCAGGCGACTAACGTTCTTGCCATGGGAGCAAATACCAATACAAGTTTGCATAGAAGTCTGGATGGTGGATCTACGTGGGCCGCGATTGGATCCATTACAGGTTGCTCATCCTCATTCATCAATCCATCTGATCTTGATGAGGGTACGAATGAGCTGTTTGTGAACTGTGGACCATCGAATATTGCAAGTGTTTACGGGCTTGTCGTCGGGCCGATTGGTGTCAACACACTTGGCACCGGCATTTGGACGGACACACCAACTCACTTGCGAGCGTCACCGTTTGGCTCTTCCTCAGTTGCAACCGTATACGTCGGTACGAGTGGTGGAACGATCCACCGCGGTACGGACCTGCAGGATGGCGGCACGGAATCATGGACGACCATTAATACCTCGCCCTTTGCCGGGTCCGTTAGCGTCTCCAGTATAGACTTTGGTGGCAGTGAAGACACAGTGCTCGTGACTCTGTCGAACTACGGAGTATCCTCGGTCTGGGAGACGCATGATGGTGGCACAAACTGGTTCGATCGCGATACAGCAACGCTACCTGACGTACCCGTACGTTGGGGAATGTATAATCCAGCCAACCGAAGCAAGGTCATTCTTGCAACTGAAATTGGCGTACTGGAAACCGATGATATCGCAGCAGGCCCTGCAGTCTGGAGCGTCGCCACAAATTTCCCAACTGTGCGAACAGACATGTTGAAGTACAGGGCGTCCGACGAGACGATTCTTGCCGTCACTCACGGCCGCGGGCTCTGGACCGGAACGGTTGTCACACTGCCAGTTGAACTGGTTGACTTCAATTCAGTGGTCGATGGCAACGATGTTGTCCTGCAATGGAACACGGCGTCCGAGTCATCGAATGCTGGTTTTCAGATTGAACGGGCGACCAGGACATCGGCATCGAAATCCTCCGAGCTTCAGTTTGAGGCCCTCGGCTTTATCAATGGACGAGGTACAACCTCTGAGCCTCAAGCATATACTCACCGACTCGAAAACGTCGACGCAGGTGAGTATACATTCAGGCTGAAGCAGGTTGATCTCGACGGGTCTTTCGCCTACTCGGATATGATCGAAGTTTCGATCGAGCTTCCAGGTGAGGCGCTTCTCTCGCAGGCGTATCCGAACCCGTTCAAGGATGAGGCCACTATTCGACTCCAGGTCAAGAAGACCCAGGAGGTCGAGGTTGCCCTGTACGACATGCAGGGCCGCCGCGTTGCGACTCTCTATAGCGGAGAGGTACCTGCTAACGAGGCAGTCGAGATCGCGTTGAAATCCGATGGTCTGGCGAGTGGTCTGTATATCTATCGCGCGGTCGGCTCTTCGTTCATCGACTCGAAAACAGTCAGCCTGATCAAGTAGCTTCAAAAGCACGCATTTAAAGCATGGCGGCCACCTGCTCGATCAGGTGGCCGCTTTTTATTTCCGATACCGGGCACAGGTCTCAATTCCGAGTTCTATAGCCTCAAGCTGCAAGGCAATCGCATCAGCAATCTTTACCGGCCGCAGTTCAAAGCTGGACAGTCGATCCGTTATGCTTTGCCCGGCGTCGATCTCGGCTTTCCATTCCGGCAGATGCTTTTTCAATTCTACGTAGTTCTCTGGAATCATCGTGCCGCTACCCGAGTTGCGAATCGCGAACAAGGGGATCTCCGTTACCAGACTCAATGGATCCGCCGAAAGCGTCCTCATGAACTCCATTGAACTGGAATGAAACAGGGAGGCAGTCTCGGTTTCGCCTAAACCAGAAAAGTGCGCCCTCATTGCCGCGCCTTCCGGCGTGGTCGTGTAGCCGTCTTCGATGTAAAAGAACCCCTTCTCTCCTTTCCTGTTGTGCGTATGCAAACCCAGATTCATGGATTCTGCAAGTCGCGTATACGCATCTCGAATTTCCTGAGTGCGCGAGGTCCAGTGCCGCTCGATCAACAACATCACTCCCTCCGCGTAGCCCATACCGTGCAGGCTGACGTGCAAGTCAATCGTCCCGATCGAGTTCCAGTAGCTCACAGCCGCGGCATTTTCGGGCCTCATGTCGGGGTAGCCAAATTCGATATCATCCCCCGGCAACTCGCGAACGACATTCTGGATGTATGATTCAACACTGGGCCAGTTGCTCATCCATTCAGCGTTTCGTTCCTCGCCATCCGGATTAATCTGGGGTATAACGTGAAACGTACAAGCTTCCAGATGTGAGCCGGGCAGGCCACCCCCGGCAAGGACGGTTTCGATTAGCAGCCTGATGGTCTCCGACCCGATGGGTTCATCTGCATGCGACCCGGAGATGATGCTGACGTGAATGGGCCCGCTGCCAAAGTCATATGCGTCTATAGTGCGTCCCTCCCGGCTGCGACCAATCGAACGAACTGTAATTCCACTGTTGGAAAAACCGTTTTCTTCGGGAAGACGTTGGTGCCACTGGTCGGTTGTTTGCAGTTGACCGTGATGATTTCGGGCGAGTTGATGCAGACGCATGGATAGGGCTTGAGCAGTGTGTTAGTAATTGCCGTACATTCCCGAAGATAGAATATATTTTGTCGTTACAGAGATCGTGTGCAAATGAATGTCTGCTTTATTACCAGTGAATGTGTTCCGTATGCAAAGACCGGTGGCCTTGCGGATGTGAGTGGAGCGTTGCCGAAGGCGCTCGCTGAACTCGGATGTGCCGTCAAGGTCTTCATGCCGCTGTACGACTCCATAGATACACGCTTGCACAATCTCGTCTTCAGCGAAGATCTGTACGAGATTCCCGTCCAGATCGGCAATAGATCGGTCGTATTTAATACATGGTTTGGCAATCTCGGCGATTCCGGGGTTAAGGTTCATTTCATTGACTGCCCGTTGTACTACCACAGATCCTCGATCTACACATCGGATGGCGACGAGAACGAGCGATATATCCTCCTGCAGCATGCAGCTTTCAAGATCATGCAGCGCTATAACTGGTCTCCCGATGTCTTGCACTGCAATGATTGGCAAAGCGGCCTTGTACCTGCAATGGCGAAGAACATTTATCATTGGGATGAACTGTTCAGGGAATCCGTTTCGGTTCTTACCGTGCACAACATTGCCTATCAGGGAGCATTCGATCCTCAAGACATATACAAAACCGGCCTGCCATCGTCGATGGTAGCCAAAGGCGGACCTCTTGAGCACAACGGTGCCATGTCATTCATGAAAGGCGGCATTGTTTACGCAGACGCAGTTACTTCGGTTAGTCCGACGTACGCAAAGGAAATTCAACAACCGCAGTATGGCGCCGGCCTTGATGCAATACTCAGAACCTATCATCACAAGCTGACTGGAATCCTCAACGGCATCGATACCGACGTCTGGAGTCCCGGCCAGGACACATACATCAAGCCGCGCTATACCGTCAAGACGCTGAACAAGAAGCAACGTGTCAAGGCAAACCTTCTGAAGAAGTTCGGATTGGAGTACGATGAGGAACGGCCCTTATTCGGAATCATCTCCAGATTGACACCGCAAAAAGGATTTGAATTACTTCAACCGATTCTATCTCATTTGCTTCAGACCAGCAACATGCAACTTGTGGTGCTCGGTAGCGGCGAAGAGTCGTCTGAGCAATTTTTTCAGTTGGCGAAGGATCTATACCCGGAGCAGGTAGCTGTTTTCGTGGGCTACAACAATGAACTCGCGCACTGGATCGAGGCCGGAGCAGACTTTTTCATCATGCCATCCCGATTCGAACCCTGTGGACTGAATCAGATGTACAGTCTTGCGTATGGCACACTCCCCATTGTCAGAAAAACCGGAGGACTTGCGGACACCGTCATCGATGTATATTCCGATCCCGAGAATGGCAATGGCCTCGTTTTCGAAGACTTCACATCTTACGCTTTGCTGACGACTATCCAGAGAGCCCTGGAAATCTACTCCGATTCCGACGCACTCGAAACGATTCGGCTTCGTGGCATGAACGCGGACTTTTCTTGGACCCGGTCAGCCGAGAAATACGTTGCCCTCTACAACCGGTTGAAATACGCGTAGACGGTCGACGGACGAACTACCTAACGATGATGATGTTGGTGGATGGTCCGAGAGATCGCGGTGCAGCCGCAGCGACCGTGCCCGGAGGGCGAGGTCATCAGTAAAGCTAAAACTCTGCTGCCGAATCCAACGGTGGCTGTGTAGCGAGAAAATCAGCCGCAAATCGTTCCCCGTACTTATCCAGCAAACCTGAGACCCTTTCTTCGGAGGGAGATGCGACGATAAGTCCAGCGTGGAATGACTTGTTCATCCGAAAAACTACTTCCTCGTCGGAGTAGCTTGAAAGGTCCGGATGTTCCATACGAGACAGGCACACAATCAGCCCCGCATATTCCTGTTTTGTTGCAGGCAATTCATACGTACGACCCAGAGCCGCGGCCACCTCTACCCTTGCCCACTCCTCCCACATATTCACACCCGATGAGTACTCGACCAGCTGGTCGATCCCCGCTCCACCGACACGTGCTGCCGCTTCGAGAAATACATACTTGCCGGTGTCACTACGTTTGATAAACTCAGCGTGTACGACGCCGTTCTTCTTCTCGAATGCGGTAATCAGTTGCTCATTGCGGCCAAGGATGTCGATTGTTGCCGGGTCCTCGCGCGGCATGGTTTGGGTGCAAAAGACTCCCCCACCAGCATAGATATCGAGTGGAGGTTCGCGGTAAACACTGGTACACGCAAAGAGAATTTTGCCTCCAACAATAATCGAATCAACATGATGAACACTGCCTGAGACAAATTCCTCCAGAAGAAAGTGCGATTGCTTGTCTCCGAGCGCGTCTAGCGTCTCCCAGAGCACAGATTCCTGCTCAATCTTCCTGATCCCCATGGCGCTGGCCTCTGCGCGGGGCTTAAGCATCCACGGCGCTGGCGTGCGACTCATGAAGGCACGAACATCGTCATAATTCAGGATACCGACAAAGTCGGGAACGTCAACGCCGGACTCACGTGCCTTCTTGCGCATCGTGAGTTTGTCTCTAAAACGACGAGCCGGGGTAACCTTCGGTCCATCAAGGCACAGGTGCTCCCGAAGCTGCGCCGCTGTCAGCGTATCGTATTCATCGAGCGCAATGAGACGCTTGATATTTCGCGTACGATACAGATAAGCGATTGTGTTGGTGATGTCAGGTTGTTTCGAGACACTCGGCAACGTGATGAATTCATCGATCGATTCGAATGGCCACGGCTCATCCGCCAGCTTCTCGGTCGTGACCAGAATGACCTTCGCTCCTGCCTGCTTCGCCGCTGAAAGGAATCTTCCGCCCTTGTAATAGCAAGCAAGGCAAAGAATGGTAGGCGTCTCGTCACTCATCCGGGCTCTCCATTAATTATCGACTACTACCAATTAAAGCAATCTGAACCGACTGCGCAATCGGGGTTTATCGTGTTGTTCCGCCGACGGATATAAGCCGGTCCGTCTGTAAAGATATGTCGTCAAAGTAGACGAATGCAGTGTATGTATTTTCAAGGCGAGGGACCCCATTCCTCAGCTGGCGGTTGACTGCTTCGCTTGTGGTCATGTATTCATAATCATATTGTCCCTGTTTTATCAGGACGCTGCCCTCGTATCTCGTACGTTCCGGGATCCAGATGAGCTTGGATGACTGTTCTAACTGCCAGTTGTTAAACGAACCGACGACAAACAAGTCACTGCCATATCTGCGGCCACCCTCCGGCACAAACCGGAAATTGACGTTCACGTATTGCCCCGCAAGATCTGGATCTGCCACGTCATGGGATGCTTGCGAAACAACAATCTGGCCATTGAGCAATGGACCAAAACCCGCTGCCCCCAACCTCCCAAGATCAGGTTCCAGATCAAGTTCGAACGGTGAAACAGAACGATCAATGCCTTCGATTCTGTTACTCAGGCGGAGTGAAGTCAAATCAAGAAAGTAACTGGACGCCGTCGGCTCAAATACATTCGCAGGAGTGAGATAAAATTCCAGTGCCGGCTGGTTCATCAGCGATGCCTGGTCAGTACATCGCAGGCCATCAATAGCGCCGTTCCGCGCAAAACATACGCTGTAGTTGAAAGGTGTTGCCTGCGTGTTGGATGGCGGAGTAAAAACAGCGAACGGCTGCACGCCGGTCGACGCGAAGCCCGGTAAAATTACGCTCTCCAGTGCCATATTTACCGGCGTGCGCTGCTCCGAAATGAAGAATGGTCTTTCAAACAGGACTCGATCCTCATCGCCCTGCTCAGACACTCGAACGATGTAGTTACCGCTTATCAGAAACTGAATCGACTCGTTAGGAAAGGCGTAGGAATAGTGCACGAAATTGGTTTCAGTCCCGCGCGATGGTCTGTAGTCAAGAATGTCATCGCGCTGAAATGACTCCAGGTACTCCGAAGGACTCAGGTCCCGCCTCCAGTTTCTGTCTGCATGATAAAAGTATACCGAGAGCGGTCGCCCCTGATCTTCGATAATATCAAACTCCAGTCTCAGCTGCTCCGTGTTGGACAGCTGTAAGATCGGAACTGAGGTTTCGTCACCCTCCCGATGGAATTGAATTGTCTGCGCCGTTGACGAAGTCGTTGAGAAGCCCGCAGCACCGCCCCTCTCAGATCTCATCTCTTCTACACGGCGGGGAGTTCTGCTGCCATCCTCTTCTGCTCCGGTGCTGACACACCCTGCCCCGAAGAAAAAAAACATTACCAAAACGAGTACATTTCTTTTCGGAAAATAAAACCGCTGAGTAGCCGCCTTGTCAATGCGTTGTGCTGTAGTCATTCGCGCTGGTGCTCAAATTGAATATGTACTCATAGTAATCAGCTAAGGCATCGTTCCGGTCGTTCTGAAAATAGTCTGATGCCCGCCTGGCCGAACTCACCGCACTTTCAAAATCTCCGTGCCAGAACTGAAGGACAGAAACAAGACCGAATATTCCGCCCGTGATGGTCGACTCATCAGAAGATATGGCATGCTCGAGTAGCTGTTGAGCTTCGTCAGGGTTATACGGGGTCAATTCGAGCGCCCTGGCAAGCAATGCCACGGTGCGAATTGAATCAGGTCGTCCGTTAATCTGCAGAATGCCAGTCGCAGCGGTAAAAACTGATTGGGACGGTTGATTTGCCGTCGACAGACGCTGCTTTAATCCAATCCGAAGCCGTTGATGCGCAGCGTATTCGGGGAGTCTGTCGAGTAAATCCTGATACGTATCTGTGGCCGCCTCGAACCGGGAAGTCGCAAGCAGGATATCCGCCTGGACCTCCATCACCGGTAAGAACGGCTCCCCGACATCCTTTATCAGTTGATACGCCTCGTCAATTTCGCCTGATTGGAGAAGTAGTCGGGCAAGGTCTGCACGAGCGTACAGGAATTCCGGATTGATTTCAAGGGCGCGACTGTAGACTGATTTTGCAGACGAGAACTCTCCGGAAAGGTGAGACCGGCGAGCTTGCCGATACAGCTCGAGATATTCAGGTACGTGATGTGGACACCGTTGCTCAAATAGCGATGGCACCAAAAAACGTCCTGTCCCCATGCGAAGCGCATTTGCATCTGGAGGCGTCTGGAGTATGAAATTCTTCCACCGGTCGATCAACGATTCTACCGGTTCTCCATATTCGGCTTCGTAGTCCCCCGAGGTGTAAACGCGTTTGAATTTTTCAACAGGGTACTCGCGAAGAAGCCATCGAATAAATGAACCACTTACCGAATAGGAAACAGCACCACGGTCGAGCCAGAAAAACGGCGAAGATATTATCTGATTGACACGGTCATCCGTGTAGACAGATGTGAAAGCCGAGTCTGTGAATAGCGCCTGTACCTGCGCATCAATGTCAGGGAGCCCGTCCGGTGCCTCCAGGGCGACAGCAATCCCTTCGACTAGCCCGATTTCGAATGAGGCATTGGTCAGCGACTCTCCAAACTCACGTGTGAACACGTGTACCAGCTCATGGTCCAGCGATCTTCCGAGTTCGGAATCCAGAATATGAATCTGTGGTCTCGGTAACCAGACCGGAGCGACGCTTGTTGTGCCGGCTCCGGTAAGCTTCGCCTTCGTCTCACTGTCCGGGTACACGTAAACATCAACCATTCTTTCCGGTTGCGTCTCCAACGCACTGGAGAGACGATCGAAATGATATTCGTGATACGCTGCCAGGGAAACTACATTCCGCCTCTCGACAGTTGACTCATCGAAGATGATGCGAAAGTGGTCAGTTACGACAACATTGCCAAGGGCTGCTCCGATTTTTTGAATCGATCCGCGAAGTCCGAGGTCCGACGCAAACAGGTACAGCAGACCGATGCACGCGACAACCAGGCCGATGTACACTTTCTGATTCCGGTACGACGCTGCCATGAATAGAAGCAGCGCCCAGCAACATGTCAGTGTCCGGTACCAGATCATTCCACTTCGGACAAATAGCTGCTCCTCATATACAGGTCCCAGAATCCCTCCAAAAACATGATTGTAGAGATAGAACTGCGGAAAGAACTTCAGCGTGAGAAGCGAGGGAATCAAAGCAACCACCAGGCCCACTGCGATAAAGACCGTCCTCTCGCGATGTACGCGCCGGACAACAAGAATGTTGGCAATCGCTACAGACAAGACAACCGACGGGACAACAAGCAAAAGGAAGATTGCAAGCCCGCGCGGGTAGTCGCAATTCGGTATCCACAGGGCAGTCAGAGAGAGCAGCGCCAATGGCAGGATAAGACCTGCCAGAGCCTGCCAGAAAACATATTGAACGGTCCTTCCACGTTTTCGTGCAGCGATGGAAGTGATTCCCACCGTGAAGAACGCTACCGCCGAGACTATCGCACCCGACTCAGCATGGACTATGCTGGTTAATCGATTCCCAAGCAGAATGAGAATCGTTATAGCGTAGATCGCTGACTGACGACCTGCAGGCATTTTTAGAAACGATATGAATCCGATGAGGAAACGTTGCATTGCGCCAATGTTAAACGGGCACCGTCATCCGATCTCCGGGTGTAAGTGCGATCCGGGAGCTATCCTGGTTTGACTGTTCTATACCCGAACACGTGTGAGGTGTTCGGTATTCAACCAGACGAGCTTCCCGGCAGCAGGTTTGAACCTCGGGGCTCGTGATCTCCAAAGTCCGATATCCTACACATAGCGTGCGCCGTATAAAATTCGGCTCATAAGGTGCCACCCTCAATTTACCGCATTGTGCATCAAGTCACGGACACCAAACAAACGTGATGGCGCCTCGCTGCTGCCGCAAAGTCAAACGGCCCTCACGCTCGCGCGTGAGGGCCGTGACCCCGCAGGGTTTCTTGTAGAAACTATACTGGCTTTAGCAGTGTCCGGCCATTGTTCAGCCGGCGGGTAACGCCGAGCCTAGATTAAGATTATTGAAGCTCCGATTGAGAAGACTTCCTTCAACTGCAGATTATCTGACACGTCGTAGTCATAGATAGTGACTACTTCAAAATTGACGTTGAGCCACTCGTTCACCTTCATGGTTACCAGGTTCTCGAAAATCAAGTCAGGATTCCCGATGTCCTGAAACGATGCGAAAACACCAAGTGACGACTGCAGAAATACGTTTGTTACGAGTTCCTTCTTAAGCCTGGTGAACGACTCCAAACCGGCTTCAAAACGCACAGTCTCGTTGTCGACGTTACCGTAGAGAGGCCGAAATCGTTCGATGGTGACAATATTCTGCTTCGCAGCGAGACCGAATCGCTGCGAAATCCAGCCCCGATCGTGTGTCAGACCGATGGACTCCGAAATATACCCGGGAGAAAATATTGCTGAGACTTTGACCGGTGTAGCTCTCGTGCCGTCGATAGGATCAGAGTTGTAGTTATACCCTTCTGCAAACTGGGTGCGGACGGTCGCATTGAAGGTCGGATTCCATTGTGCGAAAAAGCCATCCCCCAACCACTGCGTAGTTGTGGACAGGAAGATAATGTCCTCTGCCTTGCGAAAGTCAAGGGTGTCCTGCTTTACGACACCGAGACCGATTCTTCCTTCGTGCGTCTGTTTCCATCGCTGAGATATCCGTTGCGCAGATCCGCTTGCCCCGGCCGTGACCGAAACCGAATTAATTCCTCCGCCCTGCCAGTTGTCAAAGCCAACCTGAGATCCAGATAGGCTGGCAGTTGCGTTTTTGTGCCACGTGTTCCAGGCCAGCGTGTCGGCATCTTGCGCGACCGATAAGCTCGAAACCACCATGGTGGTAACAAAAAACAGTAGTAGGGTCTTAACAGTAGTTCTCATGGATATTATTAAAAGGTGGTGGTGTTGAATAGCTAAATAAGCGCTTTGCCAGAATCGTACCAAATGCATCGGACCGAGAGATGCGGATCTGGAAATCGCCCGGAGCGGATCGCTAACGGTCGCGATCGGCTCAAAATCATACAGAACGTTTAAAAATACGAAAGGCCGGATTGCAACTAATCCGGCCTTTCAAATACTGTTACCAGTTAAAACAACTAGTCGGCGTTCTTCCTATCCTGAACGTCGACGCGGATGTCCTGCGCATGCTTCTTCAAGTCCTGCATCGCTTTTCGCACTCTCGTGCCAGCAGCTTTGTTGCCTTTTACGTAGAACTTTTCGAAATCATCTTCCAGGCTACTTACGTAGTTTTTCAGTTTCTCAAACTGTTGGCTCATAGTGGGACCTCCGAATTGGTACCAAATAGTGTCAATAAAAGTGGTTTGCGCGCTCCTAGTAGATCGAAACTTAGCACGATATATCGCCTGAGTCAAGATAATTTCTTCGATTTTAGCCCAAAATCGGCAATTATAGCAGTCAAATCGAGCTTATTACCGATTCCTTCAACTAAAACGCTCCCAGAATTCGGTATCAGCGAGATTTTCAGCTCGAATCAGTTCGACCGAGATGCTGGAATCAAAATTAGTATAAGCTGCTGATTTATAAGTATTTAACGCTCCTGCCTCGACATTTTCAGGGTTATCCGAGAATTTCCCGATCGTGACATCGTGTGAACCCGCAAGGGCATCTCCAATCGACTGGCAGATCAACTCCGCCGACTCCAGTGCTTTTTCACCGTCAGTTGAGCTTATAATCGGACCCAGCACAGGGACAATGCCATTGGCAGCCAGATCGCTGAGCCGATCTGGCACTGGGCAAACTGGCTGGCCATCTTTTAATGCCACAAGATTCCGGTCAGCGCCCTGCATTCCAACGGCAGCAACCCCCTGATCGGTGAGACCGTTTACGATCTGACGGGTCAACGCCTTGATTCCCGTGAAAACAGCAGCGGCGGATCCGGCCCAATCTTCCTGCGTCAGATTAGCGACGTCGTGTCCCTCGTTCTCCAGCACGATCCTGGCTTGATAATAGCCATCGTGTACAATTAGAATCTTATGGTTTTCTCTTGGAGCGACCGTAAGAAAACGACCTAACCTGCCGACAAACAGGAGGTCCGAGATTTCCTTTTCACTCAGGTGTAAAATAATTACAGCCATGCAAACTCCTTCGAAAGTTAGGCGACAGACGTATTAGTAAATCACTACTTTAAGGATAGAGGATTTTTCGCCTGAACGGATTAGCAATCGACCGCCTGAATTGTTAAATCCACTTGTCATAATCCCACATCACTGAACGGTAAAAGTAGCGATTTCATAATGTGCGAATTTAGTCATCTCCACTGTCACACACAGTATTCACTTCTAGACGGTGCAGCACGCATTAAATCGCTTATGGCCAGGGTATCCGAGATGGAGATGCCGGCCATTGCAATTACCGATCACGGAAATCTGTATGGCGTTCCGGAGTTTCATGCCGAAGCCACGAAATACGGAATCAAACCAATTATCGGGTGCGAGTTCTACGTGACACCCGATGCGATGGATGACCGCACCAGCCGTGTCCGGTATCACCAGGTTCTGCTCGCTAAGAATGAGGTTGGCTATCGGAATCTGATCCAGCTCTCTTCCCTGTCGTACACGGACGGCTACTACTATAAACCGAGGATTGATAAGGAAACGCTTCGGAAATACTCCGAAGGTCTGGTCGCTACAACGTGCTGCCTGCAGGGTGAGGTGCTCCAGACCATTCTTCACAAAGGTGAAGCGGAAGCCCGGAAGGTATTTGAAAAGTACCTCGATATTTTCGGAGACGACTACTACGTAGAAATCCAGGATCACGGTATTCCCGACCAGAAGACCTGCAATCATGTTCTACTGAAGTGGGCGGCTGAGTACGGGGTAACCGTCATTGCTACAAATGACGTGCATTACATCCATCAGGAAGATGCAGCTGCACAGGATGTCCTGCTCTGTCTGCAGACGGGTAAGGATCTCGCTGACCCGAACCGCATGCGATTCGAGAACGACCAGTTCTATCTGAAATCCGCTGCGGATATGGAACTGGCCCTGGCAGGCGTCGACGAAAAAATCCGCAAGGCGTCGCTTGTCAATACGTTGGAGATAGTAGACAAGTGCTCGTTTGAGATTCCGATGGGCAACTTGCTGATGCCCCACTATCCGATACCCTCGGAGTTTGCTGATGACATGGATGCCTACCTCAGGCACCTCGTTTTTGAGAAAGCCCGCGAGCGTTATCCGGAAATGCCGGCTGAAGCAGCCGAACGACTGGAGCACGAATTGTCGATCATCAAGACAATGGGTTACGCGGGATACTTTCTGATTGTTCAGGACTTTACATCCGCGGCACGAAAACTTGACGTATCAGTCGGTCCCGGACGTGGTTCTGCCGCAGGCAGCGCTGTCGCGTATTGCCTCGGCATCACTAACATCGATCCGCTCAAATACAATCTTCTTTTTGAGCGCTTCCTTAATCCCGACCGGGTTTCCATGCCGGACATTGATATCGATTTCGATGATCGGGGACGAAGTAAAGTCATCGACTACGTCGTTCAAAAATATGGTCGTGACAATGTTTGCCAGATTGTGACTTTCGGAACGATGGGTGCCCGATCCGTAATTCGCGACGTGTCACGGGTTCTCGGAATCCCGCTTCAGGAGGCCGATCGGATCGCCAAGCTTGTACCGGAGGGTGTCAAGGTATCGTTGGACCGTGCAGCCAGGGAGGTGTCCGAGTTCCGTGAACTAAAGAATCACGATGACCAGCAGATAAGAAATCTGATTCACTATGCTGAGGTCCTCGAAGGCTCGGCCCGACACACCGGTGTACATGCTGCCGGAGTTATCATCACTCCCGGTAGAGTGAGTGACTACGTGCCGGTATCAGTAACGAAGGGCAAGTCCGGCGCAGACGATGTTGTAACAACGCAGTATGACGGAAAGTGGGTCGAGGAATTTGGCCTCTTGAAGATGGACTTTCTCGGCCTGAAAACACTGACGGTATTGAAGGATGCCGTGAAGTTGATCGAGGAGAACCACGGCACGGTAGTCGACGTCGATGCCATCCCGCTCGACGACAAGACAACTCTCGAGCTATTCCAGAAAGGAGACACAGTATCCATCTTCCAGTTTGAATCCGACGGAATGCGAGAATGGCTTCGAAAGTTGAAGCCCACGTCATTCGACGATCTCATAGCGATGAATGCCCTGTATCGACCGGGCCCAATGGACCTGATCCCGAATTACATTGACCGCAAACACGGCCGGGAGAAGGTATCATATCCTCACGAAATACTCGAGCCAATCCTGCAAACAACGTATGGCATACCTGTTTATCAGGAGCAGGTCATGGAGATGGCGCAGGTGATGGGTGGGTATACTCTTGGTCAGGCAGACCTCCTTCGCCGGGCAATGGGCAAGAAGAAGCAGGAGGAGATGGACAAGCAGAAGGCCATCTTTGTAGCGGGTGCTCTCGAGCGGGACGTGCCAGAAAAGGCTGCAAATGAGGTCTTCGACATGATGGCCAAGTTCGCCGGCTACGGGTTCAACAAGTCTCACTCCGCAGCATACTCACTTGTAGCTTTCCATACGGCATACCTGAAGGCGCACTACCCGGCCGAATTTATGGCCGCGGCGATGACCAACGAGATGGGCGACACTCGCAAGCTTGCCAATGTGCTCGAAGACGGCCGTCGGATGGGACTGGAAATACTGGCACCATCGATCAACAAAAGCGAGGCATATTTTACGGTCGACAACGGAAATATCCGGTTCGGACTTGGGGCAATCAAGGGTGTTGGTCGTGGTGCCATTGAAGCGATCGTCGAGTATCGGGAATCTGCCGGCAATTTCTCGACTATTTTTGAACTTACGGAAGGCCTTGACCTCAGGTCAGTAAACAAGAAGGCGCTGGACAGCCTCGCCCGTGCCGGAGCAATGGATATTCTGGAAGGCCATCGCGCACAGCTTGTTGACGCTATCGATATTGCCGTTCAGCACGGACAGAAGGTACAGGCGGAAAAAGCAGCGGGTCAGAATTCTCTCTTTGGCGGATCATCTGAAAGTGAATCCACACTGAAACCGAAGCTCCCGGCTACAGAGCCGTGGTCCAGGGCCAGGTTATTGAAAGAAGAGAGAGACCTAATCGGCGTTTATGTCTCCGGCCATCCGCTGCAAACGTACCTGTCTGAAGCTCGATCATTCTCGTCAGCATCTTTTGCCGATACAGATAAGTTCGAAGGGCTTACTCGAGACTACACACACAGTGCCACTAGACCGACGCATCGCTTCTGCGGAATAATTACAGAAGTTCAAACGCGAACCACACGATCTGGAAAACCCATGGCGTTCGCGACCATTGAGGATTTTTCCGGGCAGGGTGAACTGGTATGTTTTGCAACGGTGCTTGACCGAATACAGCAGTACCTCAAGGTCGACGAAATAGTGCTGGCAATCGGCCATCCGGAAGTACGTGGCGGTAGTATCAAAGTTGTCGTCAATGATATCTACCCGATGTGGAAGGTGCGGGAGAATCTCATCAAGTCAATCGTCCTTCGCATTCGCGAAGATCAGATCGACATCGACATCTTGCGCGAGTTCGAAAAACTGTGTGACGAAAACCGGGGTAACTGCAAGCTCTACTTTGACATCGATGCTGTAGACCTTCCCAAACCACAGCGGGTTCACAGCCGAAAGTTTGTTGTGGAACCTACGAACGATCTTATGTCAGGAATGGCCCGGCTTTTCGGAAGAGAAAATATCGTGCTTGAAGGTGAAGCCTAATATGGAGTATTCCATTTCCGGTGAAATTGCCCAGTATGTCAGACTTGTTGTTCCACGCAATGAGGGTGTATGGGCAAGTAATGGTGCGATTGTCGCTCAGGACGATGGCATCACATGGAAGTTACGCGTTCCCGGCGGAGCGGCTGGGGCGATACGGCGGTCCCTGTCGGGAGAAGGTCTGTCGCTTACGCGAATCAAGTCGTCCAGGGACGGCGCAGCAGTAGTGCTTGCAGCGAACGCGCCAGGTCATATCCTTGAATGGTCTCTCGAAAACAATTCCGTCCTTACCACTCGAGGATCCTTCTTGTCTGCATGGGGCCCTGATATCACAATAGATGTTTCGGTGGCCAGGAGGGCCAGCGCTGCATTCTTCGGCGGCGCAGGACTTTTTCTACAGAAAGTCAGCGGTACCGGAAAGGTTCTCATTTACGGCAGCGGAGACTTCAAGGACATTGAACTGGCAACAGATGAGTCGCTACTCGTGTCCACGGGCAACCTGGCTGCTTTCAGCCAGACTGTGGATTACCAGATTCAGACCGTATCCGGTTTGCGGAATGTATTCTTTGGCAAAGAAGGTTTGTTTATGACGCGCCTTACCGGTCCCGGCAGAGTACTGCTCCAATCGCTCAAACGATGAATCATGGCGCGTGCAAGAGCAATGCATATCTACGCCAGTCTGACAGATCCTTCGGCAGCTGCCCGAACCGACGAGGACTGCCGGAGAAAGCGTAGCATCATGCGTGATTACATGGAGCCCCGTTCGAGACAGAATCTTGTATGTATATTTCTGGATCGCGATGCCCTATCCTAGCGTTTCAGACGACGGTTCGGCGGTCGTTCTGGATTTGCACGGAGCAACCGTCACCCACGGTATTGATCTTTTCGTGCGTGCCCTTACGTTATCCCACCAGCGTGGAAGAACGACACTAAAGGTGATCCACGGGACCTCCACTTCAGAGTACAGTTCTGACAGGCGGACTATCAAACATGAATTGATTCGGACGCTTGAATCGGGGCAACATGGGTCAATGATAAGTTCGATGTATGAGTCCGACGGATACACAATCATCGGTTTGCAGCCGGGTCAAGTATCCTCAAACAAAATTACACTTCGGGAAATCGATAACTAGAGGCGGCAGCAATGGATCAACCGGTTATTGGCATCACCACGTCGTTCGAAGAGGACCAACAGCGCCTCCACCATGGGTATGTCCGAAGCGTCGAGCGGGCAGGTGGATTCCCGCTCATCATACCGTTTCTGGAGAATGATGAAAACCTTGCCCGGCTGGTATCTCAGATCGATGGACTGGTTATTTCCGGCGGACCGGCTATTGACATCGGTTTAATCGGTGACCTGCCGCCTGACCTTCCCGCTACTCCTGAACCGAGGCGCTCAGCTGACCTGAGGGTGCTTGAATTGTTTCTCGAAAAGAAGAAACCGATTCTGGGTATTTGCTATGGTATGCAACTAGTAAACGCCCTGGCCGGTGGGTCGATTTACGCCGATATACAGCAACAGGTTGAAGGGATTGGAAATCATAGCTCGACTCGTGGAGCAACTAGTCATTTTATAAACGTTGATAAAGAGAGTGCGTTAGCCTCCATTCTCGGGGGGACGAGATTCGAGGTTAACACCCGTCATATCCAGGCTCTTGAGAGCCCGGGCACCGACTTTAAGATTAGCGCGCGCGCGGACGATGGAGTTATTGAGGCCATTGAAAACACGGATGGGACCATTCTCGGTGTCCAGTTTCATCCTGAGCGCATGGATACGATGGTCAAACTGTTCGAGCACCTCGTTCAAAATGCCCGGAGATCTCGTGACACCGATATGGGCAAATAGTTTTGCCTTCACAAAAGCCGCGCGTTTGTCCGTCCGATATACGATATTAGGCGACCCGTTCGCCGTTTCATAAGGGTCGTAATGAAAATCCATCAGCGTAGAATACACTTTTCGGGCAAAACAGCCGCCTCCGCGGGTGTTTTGATCGCGTGTGTTCTTGTTGCGGGTTTCGCTTTTGGTAGTGAACTCGAAATAACTGCTGACTCATTCTTCGCCCGTTTTGCAAATCTCGATATTGAAACACCTTCATCTGCGGTTCCTTCCGTGGAACGGCAAGGTGCGTTTACGTTCAAACAGTTAGAGAACCACCCTGACAATCTGCATCGCGTTTTTTCGGCTTCACCGAGGCTTGCATTTGCTGGCGACTCGCTTGCCGGGGCTGTATCGGGGCATTACAAAGACCTTCTTTCCGTCTACCGAATCCGGCAGGGTGTGGATGACAATTTCACGATGCGTGCCATAGACATGCGAACTGGTGGCCTGATCGGGATTACCACTCTTGACAGTCTTCGAAACCTGTATGAGCAGTCTGGCTACATGGACTGGCAGACTGTCGACCGCGCGCGCCGTAAAGCAACCACGCAACTCGTCGACGACATCGAAGAGCGCGGCTACGACCGTGACAGCATTGCAGTCAAATGGGGACGCATGAATCAGGTTCTCGAAGCACGTCAGCGAGAACTTCCGTACATCGAGTATGAGGTTGCACTTGCACAGTACTTTAACCTGAGTCTTCTTGCGACTGAGATTGGTACGGTAGAAACGTTTAACAATGACCGCGTTGTTTCGCGAGTTGGTGCCCGAAGCCGGTATCAAATTATGCCGAGTGTACTTCGCGACTTTGGCATCAACCATTATCGACTGTCAACTCGAGGATCAAGAACGATCAGCGTATATGAAGAATGGCACCCTCTCCTCTCAATGGAGGTGTCGATGAAAATCGTACGGGCGTATTCGAATGCTGTCGGTCACGAAATTCCCGGCATCTCTGCGTATCACACCGGCCCGTTTAACATCTTTCATATCTTCCGGACATTCCTCGAGGAAGCAGGCCCGACCGTTGGACGATCAGCAACGACAGAGTTTGCTTACCTGTGGGGTATTACCGACGGCTTCGAGTCTATCCGGACATCATCGTCTTTCAGAGGATACTCTCGTGGATACATCCCGGCAGGTTACGGATCACTTCGCACCACCGATGAGCTGTCAATAGATACGACGCGGACCCGTCTTGCAGAACGAGTTCGACTCGCTGAAGGATCGCAGGTTTACCTGTCAGAACTTCTGAATCTTCTGTCCGAGGCAGCACCGGAACTGGATTGGCGCACGGATGAACGTGACTCGACACTATATCAGAAGTTCAAATCATTGAACGGCCACATGAACCTCCCTCGTCAGGATGGTTCTCAGATTCCACCGAACGGCGATGCACTCCTTGTTCGAACGGTCAAGGGCAAGCCCGTCCGTATCTTCCTGCCCCTCGGCGCATCGGCAGCGATCGCCGAAGCAGGTGTGACCATGTTTGATCCAGACGAAACATTCGAATACAAGCACGAATACTTCGGCAGCAACCTGGTTCAGGAAAAAACTGTTTGGGATCGCGAGTACGAGCAGCTTGTCGAGGCTGCAGGTCGATTCGAATTCAGCGAAGAAAACCGCTCTACTCTGTATGATTTGGTCGCCAAGTTTGAGGAACTCGCTGCCGTCAATCCATCGTACTACCGACGCACACAGTTGGAAATAATCAAGCAACATAGATGGATCTGGCGGTCAAAGGAATTCGCCAAGCTACTCAATTCTATCGATCAATCTGGTATCGCAGAACGCACTCGTCGATCTTATCCGATGAACGAACTTCGATCGATGTCGCCGCAACCGGTCCAATCACCGCTTGCTGATACTCCGTAGTAATTCGGCTGCACCGACGTCAACGTGATAGCCGCTATCGGCTTTTCTCATCAAGTGTTCCTGGAATCCCTCTTCTTCGTCGGTATTTGAGGGTATGCGCTGCACGTACCGTCCATCCTCACGAAGCTCCCACGATTCACGTCTGTCAGTAATCGCCAGAAGGAGAATCTCTATTAGTTTCTCTCGCGCGAACTCATCGTCGACCCTGATAGCAGCTTCGACCCGGTCATCCAGATTACGCCGCTGCCAGTCGCCACTGCTCATGTATACTTCCGGTTCCCCGGAATTTTCAAAGTAGTAGATCCGGGAGTGCTCGAGGAATCGACCAAGGATACTGATGACTGAAATATTATCACTGATACCAGGTATTCCCGGTCGCAATCTGCAGTGACCCCGAATGATAAGAGAAATCTGTACTCCAGCTTGTGATGCCTTGTATAACTCATGGATGATCTCAACGTCGTCGATCGCGTTCATCTTCGCAACGATGGCTCCATGACCTCCGCTCCTGCTTACTGCGGCTTCGCGTCGAATGTTGTCAATGAACCTTTTTCGCATCCGGTTGGGAGCCACGACGAGCTCATCATACGACTGCTGTGGTGCAAAACCTGTCAGGTAGTGAAAAAGGTTTATTACGTCGTACCCCACGGTCGGGCTGGCGGTAAACAGACCAACATCTGTGTACAGACGAGCAGTCGTCGCGTTGTAGTTGCCAGTTCCAATGTGACAGTAGCTCCTAAGGCCATCCTCTTCTTCGCGTATGACCAGCGTTGTTTTGCAATGCGTCTTGAGACCGACAAGACCATACGTAACATGAACGCCGGCATCTTCCAGCTTTCTTCCCCACTCGATATTATTCTGCTCGTCAAATCGAGCCTTTACCTCGACCAGCACGGCTACCTGCTTCCCTTTTTCCGCCGCACGCATCAGCGCTGCAACAATAGGCGATTCCTCTGACGTCCGATAGAGCGTTTGCTTGATTGCCAGAACAGCTGGATCATTTACTGCCTCTTCGATAAAGCGCTGAACGGAGGCATGGAAAGACTCGTAGGGATGATGCACAAGCAAGTCGTGCTCGCGAATTACGCCGAAGATATCTTTGGATTGCGTGTTTGATTGATTCCTCAGTCCGAACGGAATTATTGGCGTCCACTCAGGGTACCGGTGTTCGGGGAAGTCAAGACCGGACAGTTTCATGCAGCCGGCAAGATCAAGCAACCCGTCTACTGCGTAGACATCAGCATCGTCAAGGTTGAGTTCGCGCTGAAGAAGATTTTTGACGGCCTCTGGTGCATTCTTGTCAATCTCCAGTCGGACGACGGAGGCAAAACGTCGTTCGCGAAGCTCTTCTGATATCATCGCAAGAAGATCATCGGCCTCTTCCTCGTCACGTGTAACATCGGCGTTGCGGGTGATTCTAAACGCGTGGACGCCGACAACCTCCATGCCCCGAAAAAGCTGCTGAACATACGTGGCAATCACCTGCTCGATCGGAACGTAGTTGGTGCCATCCGGCAACTGCACCCATCGACCCTTCGCGAGCGGGACTTTCAAGCGCGCGAAGTGTGTGGTTTGCTGCTCCGGATTGATGAGCTGGACGGCAAGCGACAGACTTTGATTCGAGATGAACGGGAACGGATGCCCCGGATCTACAGCAAGCGGCGTCAGAATCGGAAATATGTTTACGTGAAAATATTCCCTGAGCCAATCGAGATCTTCCTGATTCAGATCGCGAATATCGCGAATCTGTACGAGCCCCAACTCGGACAGCATTGGCTTTAGCCGCTCTTCCCAGGTTCTCGTCAAAGTGACATGCATAATCCGCATGGCCTGCCGAATCAAGTCCAGCTGCTCCTGCGGAGTTCGACCATCCGGCGATCTCGACAGAACACCTGCAGCAACCTGCCGCTTGAGACCACCTACACGCTTGCGAACGAACTCATCCAGATTGTTTGCGGTTATCGCAACGAACTTGACCCGCTCAAGAACCGGGATTCTGGGATCGAGCGCCTGAAACAAGACCCGCCAGTTAAAGTCAAGCCAGCTGAGCTCTCTGTTGAGAAATAGAGTGCTCTCTTCCGAATTTTTGTTATAGGGTCTCGGCTCGGTAGCTCTTGGAAGGCTAACCAGTTTATCAGTCTCTTCGGCAGTAGAAGAAAAACGAAGCTCCTGGCCCCTCAGTCCGTCTCCGCCGTCTTCAGCGAGGCTGTCAGACAGCAACACTTGATTTATGAAATCACCCTTTCCCTTTGTACTCATGCTTCAACAGATACATTAATGTTCGACCAGGAACGAATCTGATTCAATGTGTTTTCTAGCTTCAAATAATGACTGCAATTCTTCCTGCAGTGCTCGTACCTCTGCATCGTCCTTTGCAGCGGTATAAATTCTGTTCTTTAACGCAGCAATTGCTTCAGAGACGCGGTCAAGCTTCAAGTACTTCATGGCACTTATCGCAGAAGCTCGCATATCCTGATCGCGTTTGGGAACGGTAATGTTCTGCATTCGCTCCCAGTTTAACGATGGTTCATTCTCGGCGACGACTATTTCCGAGACGAGCTCCCGGACCGCTTCATCCGCAGTTCCATCAAGAAGCCGCTTATTATTAATCGACCCTGCCTCATACATCTGAAGCAAAAGAGAGACGGTTTCCCGTGCCGGTCCGGGGGAAAACTCGTCAAGGGCCATGTTGCCGAGGATGAGTTCAATCATCGTTTCACCACCCTCCACCATCATGCGAATCAACGACTTCTCTTCGGGGAGTGGACCGGCCGAATTCGAGGCTTCGCGTACCGCTTGCTGAGACCTTGTTCTGTCAACGGATGCGGACCGCTTCCCGCGGTGACCAGTACGTTTCTTGAGCTCCTCATGGATGCGAAATTCTGCAAGCCCCAATAGCTCCGCCGCGCGCTGCACGTAGGCATCTCGAACAAGATCGTCCTGCACATGTCGAATGAGCTGTATTATTCGTCGTTGTCCGGCCGCCGTACCCTCGGGAGTCTGGAAAACACCTTGATCCCTCAGAACTGAATGAGCAAACTGGACGAAGTCTGTTTGCGCCGAATCGATGTATTTCTTGAACTCTACCGGCCCGATATCCTTTACGTAGGTATCCGGGTCCTCGCCATCTGGAAGAGTCACTATGTATGGAGCGATCCCAACCTTTAACGCAACCTCAATGCCGCGGACTGTTGCCTTTACGCCAGCAGAATCTCCATCAAAAAGCATGACAAGTTTTTTGCAGTAACGCTTGATCGCACGGACCTGCTGATCAGTCAGGGACGTCCCGCTGGATGCGACGACATTTTCAATCCCCGCCTGGTGCAGGGCCAGCACATCCGTGTATCCCTCAACCAGCAGTGCTTCCTCCGATGTCCGAATAGCACGTTTGGACTGGAATAAACCATAGAGGATGTCGCTCTTATGGTATACGGCCGTTTCGGGAGAGTTGATATATTTCGCTGACTCCTTTTCGGGGGACATCGTGCGTCCGCCGAAACCGACGATGCGACCAATGGCATTGTGAATGGGAAAGATTATTCGATTACGATATCGATCGTAGTAGCCCCCAGTGTCTTTTTGAACTACGAGCCCCGCGTCGAAGAGGCTCTTTACAGATACAGCAGCAATTTCAGCATTCTCAATCAGCGAGTCCCAGGAATCCGGCGCATAGCCGACTTCGAATTTCTCCAGGGTTTCAGTGGTGAATCCGCGGTCTTGAGTGAGATACTCGAGAGGTGCCGAATGGCGCGTGTCAACAAGATTACCAGCAAAGAACGCCGCCGCGTGACTCAATGCATTGTATGTGGCTTCGTGCGCGGATTCCTCAGCACTACTCTGGTCGAGTGCCGGAATCTGGATACCTGCCCGGTCAGCTAGAATCCTTGCCGAGTCCGGAAACTCGACTTTCTCGATTGTCTTTACAAACTGAAATACATCCCCGCCCTGTCCGCATCCGAAGCATTTATAGATCTGCATTCCGGGGTTGACATTAAACGAGGGGGTCTTTTCATTGTGGAAGGGACAAAGACCAACGTAATTCGAGCCGCGTTTCTTAAGGCGCACATAATCCCCGACGACATCAACGATATCTGAGGCGGATCGAATTTCCTCAATCTTGTCGTCGCTGATAAACATAGGATTTGCGCGTCATTGTATCGCTTGCCCCCTGAACTCGAATTATTCGCGGGCAAAGTTTGGCTAGGTTTGTACCGACTCAACCGGAGCTACCGGTGGCTTGTCGGAGCACTGGCATGAGCTCAATGTTACCGTAAGAATGCAAACAGTGAGAAACAGAAGTTTTTTCATTGAAGACCGGGGTGTTGCTAGCGACCGATGTCGCCTCGTTCAAAAAGGTTACCTATAATACGCCCAAACTTACTAACGATCCCGATCGGATAACTTGCATTTTCTTGGAATAGATGTCGGAGGCACTGGAATAAAGGCTGGTCTCGTCGACCTCGAACATGGTCGCCTCGCATCAGACCGGGTTCGTCTCGACACACCTCGACCACCGACCCTTAGTGCCGTAACTGAGACAATACTTACTATCGTACAAGAAGTCGATGCCGATGCCGAGCAGATTGGAGTTGCCTTTCCGGCCCGAATCAAACGGGGGATAGTAACCACTGCGACAAATATCGATCCTGCGTTCATCGGGACAAACCTGGCTTCCCTGTTGTCTTCGATGACTGGCGCTGATGTGCATGTTTTGAACGATGCCGATGCTGCGGGATTGGCGGAAATGACAATGGGTGCGGGACAGGGTCGAAGTGGTGTCGTGATAACAATCACGGTTGGAACCGGACTCGGAACCGCCGTTTTTGTGGATCGAAAACTTCTTCCCGGAACAGAACTGGGGCACATTCGAATTAAAGGAAAACCGGCCGAAGATTACGCCGCTGACAGCGTTCGCAAAGAAAAGGACCTGTCGTGGAAGGATTGGGCCGGCCGGTTTCAGCGATACCTGGATCAAATCGAGTTCCTGTTCGCACCAGACCTGATAATTCTCGGTGGCGGTATCAGCAAGGACTCAAAAAAAGTGGAGTACTTCGAGTATCTGAGTACAAGTGCCGATCTCGCGACGGCTACACTGGGTAACAATGCCGGCATCGTTGGCGCTGCTGCGGCGGCCCGAGACAACCTCTGAGATCACGATATACGGGACCGATCGCCAGTCAGGTAGTCTCCAAGTCCCCACTCTTCCGCAATATCTGTGATAAAACGTACCTCCTCTGGATATACCAGCCCGTCCGCGGCGGCTATATCTGCCAGATCTTTCAGAATTGTGGCCAGCTCCTCGGTCGTCGACACTGCAGACAACGACGCAATACTACCCTCGACCATCTCATATACCGTCTGAGACACATACATAAGCATAACCTCGTCGAAGACCTTTTCAGCGTCTTCGGAGTCGTCCGCTACATGCTGCTTAAGTAACTCCCTGACGAGTGTGTATTCCGACGGGTCAATTTCGTCATCTGTACCGTGCATACACGCCAGAAAGATCAGACCAATATCGTGTAGGCGGCTCCAGCCACTATTTGCCATAACGCTCATTTTTGTTGTTCCGCCGGAAGGTACCTCTTTACGTGGTACGTGGCAAAGGTTGCCACAACCTTCTACCCGGCCGTTCAGCCAAGCGGACACGAATTAGTCAGCGAACCGGGCCTTACGGCGATGTGGATAACTTTGAAGATTTTTTTTGATCGCTCTGTTATTCCCCTAAAACGCTTCTTTACAGCACTTTATGGATAGCGAGAAGGCTCGGTATATAGCACCGCATTGATGAAGCCGACTTGTGGGCACCATTTTTGAACCGATAGAATTATAAGATTCGATCACCATATGGAGAGGTGATAGTATGTTACCTTTCGATTCCAAGCAGACAGTACCAGGCAATCAGTCCGATTTAACACAACCGGCTGATGTTCACAGCGATGTGAAAGCGTCTTTTGAGGTGATCGCCGTGATCGCCTTCTTTGTTGGATGCGCCGCTTTGTTCAGTCTTGCTGCTGGCGTCCTTTAGGACTAGCGAAACACACGTACAGTGTCAACTGCAATGAACGCGCTCGGGAATACTTCCTGAACGAGTGCCAGCGCAGTCTCTGCCTCAGATCTTCGACTGAAGTTCCCAACGCGCACCCTGTAGTACGGTGACTGAAAATGCAAGTAGATTGCAAGGTCCGCCAAACCAAGTCCTTCCAGCCTCTCCTCCGGTGGCAGTGTGTCCCACCACAAATTCGCCTGAGTCTCCTTCTCCACCGCTTCGTCCTTCACCAGTGTTGAATGGATTTGAATTCGGAAACCCGATTCAATTCTCATAGACCGGTTGTCTCCCTCGTCTCCTGCCATAAGTTCATCGGGCACGTCATGCACGATCTCGCCCGAAAGCGAAGGCGGCTCGATTTCGTAAACTCGCGAGTCAAACGTCTCTGTACCCCGAAGGTCAACGGCTGCCTGATCCGTGTTATCATCGGCGGGGCCCTGAACCGTGTTACCGCTACCTGAACAGGCAGACAGAAGCACCAGACACGCAATTGGCATCAGCGCTGTCAGAAAATGCTGCTTCATATTCTAGTACGACCCCGAACTCGTTAATCCTTTCATTATTTGTACTGATGCGCTTGCACCGAGTCTTGTAGCCCCGTGCGCAATCATGGTTTCCGCATCCGATTGTGAACGTACTCCACCAGAGGCCTTAACCCCCATTTCGGGACCGACAACCCGGCGCATGAGGGCGACATCTGCCGCGGTTGCACCACCGGAAGAGAATCCCGTTGATGTTTTCACAAAGTCGGCACCAGCATTCTTGGCAAGTACCGACGCAATTACTTTTTCTTCGTCGGTTAGAAGCGCCGTTTCGAGAATAACTTTCGTAATGATTCGCGTGGATCGCGATCGACGATGGGCCACTTCAACTACAGCAGCAATGTCCGCTTCAACCGCCTCGTAACGACCGCTCTTGAGAAATCCAACATTGATGACCATGTCGAGCTCGGTAGCTCCGTCATCGACGGCCGTTTCTGCTTCGCGGGCTTTAGTCGCTGATCGAGACGCCCCGAGGGGGAAACCGATGACAGTACATACCGCGATAGGTGATCCCCGCAACAACGTAGAGGCAAGCTGAACGTAGCATGGATTGACACACACTGAGGCAAAGCAGTATTTCCGGGCATCTTCGCACAACTGCCGAATCTGTTCCTCTGTGGTTTCCGGTTTCAGAGCCGTGTGATCGATCATTCGCGCCAGGGGCGGTGCAAGATCGCAAGCGGAAAAACCATTATCAGGCCGATACGCGCTGACACCAAAACGGGCGGCTCCCGCACGTTTGATTCCTTCAAGGACGCGATGAGGGTCGCCAACCCGCGACTGGTCTCCGACTGACTCCGACAGGAGTCTCTGTATAAGGCGTTCTTTTTCAGCGTGGTCCATGGGCGTCAAGATACACAACCTGCAAGAATTCGTTATGTGATGGCTCCGTCCGGCAAAAGCATGGAAAGGGCGCCCGGTAGACAACGAACGGCTACCGTCGACGTCGCAGGCGATGCAATTTCTCCATCCAGATGAATCGGATGCGGATCATCAAAAGTGATTAGAAGTTTCCTGGCTCGACCGGAAGTAATCTTTGGAGATGACCATTTCCCGCGTAGCCGAATGGCCGGCAGGAGCATGAGTGCCATCAAACGCGATATATCTCCCATAATAAAATAGTCGAGCTGATGATCGACTAACGATGCTTCGGGTGCCAGTTTGAAGCCTCCTCCGCTGGATCTACCATTGCATACAGATGCAAACATGAATTTCGTCTTCTCTATCGCAGTATCATCTACTACAACAGTTCCCGCCTGGTTATTCCACCCGATCAGGGTGTGCAGCGCGGCAGCCACATAGCCAGCGGACCCAAGAGATTTGTACCGGTCGACATTTTCAGCAACCCTCGCATCGTACCCAATCCCGAATGAATTGACGAAGACGTGAGACCCCGATCCGCGTGGTCCGGACCATTCAACCATACCGCAGTCGATGTGATGAACGCTACCATCGATCAGCTGTCTCACTGCAGTATTATGATCTTTGCTAATTCCAACGAACGAGGTGAAATCATTTCCCGTACCGGTAGGAATTGGAGCGATTGCAGCGTCTACATCCTGTTCGATTAGAAAATTGGCGACAACGCCGATGGTACCATCGCCGCCGAGCACGAAAATTGTGGTCCCCACGTCAACCAACCTTGCGAGCGATTGAAGAGCTTCAGGCAAGCCGACCCGGTCGATTACGTCGACCACTGAGAAGTACTTGCCTATATGATCGATCAGATTGGCCAGACTAGCGGAAGTCAGTGCAAACCCGGATGATGGATTGTTAAAGACGATGGCCGAGTCACCGGTAGGCATATTTTGCTTCCATTGCCTGACAATTCATGTATCTTGAAGCTTCCAACTTATGCAATATGGTATTCAATAGGACATCTTTTGTATCTACCGTGGTTGCGATTGGCGCATTTGTCCTGATGGTACAGGGATGCTCCAAGCCGGCTTCGGAACGGTCACCAGCGCTCTTCACGGACGCCCTCGGACGTAGCGTCATCATCCCGGATTCTGTTCGCCGGATCGTGTCGCTTGCCCCGAGCGCGACCGAAACCCTTTTTGCTGCAGGGGCTGGAGGCAAACTCGTCGGCGTTACAACATCCGACGACTATCCGCGCGAAATCGATGCCGTGCCCCGGGTAACCGCTTTCCCCGCAGTGGACTATGAACGGATCGTCTCTCTTCAACCTGATCTCATTTTAACGAGCTCTGATGTAAACGGACCCGATATTGGCGATAGAATGAGCGAATTTGCCGTCCCGGTCTTCTACCTCGGCTCGGAGAACCTGGAAAACATCTTCGACAATGTTCGTGTTGTCGGGACGTTGACGGGCACGGCAAGTCAGGCGGAAACGCAAGCACGATTGCTGGCGCAGTCCGTTGTCCAAATTGGAACGATGACATCGTCGAACACACCCGGTGCAACTCCAAAGGTGCTTGTACTGATTGGAATTGATGAGCTTTACAGTTTTGGACACGGCAGCTACGTCCACGAGATGATTCGATATGCCGGAGGAAGAAGCATCACCGAGGACATTCCGATGGCAGCACCGGTTCTGTCAGAAGAGTTTGTGCTCGCTCAACAACCAGATGTTGTTGTCGTAGCAATGGGGCCCGACTTTTCGATGGATGATTTGATTGACTCTCACCCATCCTGGACCGAACTTCCGGCAGTCGCGAATGATCGTGTTTACAGCATCGATCCTGACCTCATATTGCGACCTGGACCACGTGTCGTTGACGGCGTTCTTTTTCTTGCGACATGGATATCGCCGGAAATGATGTCCGGTGCTGACACCGAGTAATCCGACTGTGCAAAGAAGCCGCATACTTATAATTGTCCTGGCGTTTGTTGTCCTTCCGATGTCCATCATCGCCGGGCTCGTGTTTGGCCAGGAGCCCGTGCCCCTCTCCGATGTTGCTGGTGTAATCTCATCCAAATTGTTCGGGGCCACCTCAAATGTCAGCAGCATCAGCGAACAAATAGTCTGGAATCTGCGCGTGCCGCGGATAGTTCTCGCATGTATTGTTGGAGGTGGACTGAGTATTGTCGGAGTTGCGATGCAGGCACTCATTCGAAATCCACTTGCCGAGCCGTACATCCTTGGTATCTCCGGAGGTGCCTCCGCCGGAGCATCGCTGTTCTATCTGGGCTTTCTTCCGCCGATCATTTCGTCAGTACTATCGCTTTCAGTAGCAGCATTCGCGGGCGGGCTACTGGCCATACTACTTGTCTTCTTTGTAGCGCGCGTGGACAGACAGATAAGCGTCGCGCGCCTATTGCTGGCAGGAGTGGCTGTCTCCGCTCTCATGGGTGCCGTCACGACTTTTGTTACAATGATGTCGCCGGACCCTAACAAACTGCGCGCAATGCTTTTCTGGCTCCTCGGGTCACTGAATGGCGCGTCGTGGTCTACGGTTGTCGTTCCGACAATCGTGGTAGGCCTCGGGACTGCGATACTCTGGATCCTCTCCCGATACCTTGACGCAATACTGCTGGGCGAAGAGCCCGCGTTCAACCTCGGGGTCCCCGTCGAAGAAATTAAGAAATTGCTAATAGTGCTTTCCGCACTAATCACTGGAATTCTCGTTTCTGCCGCTGGAAGTATTGGATTTGTCGGGCTGGTCGTTCCACATATCGTACGGTCATTTTTCGGCATTACGCATCGCGTCCTTATACCGCTTTGTTTCCTCGTCGGAGCCGTATTTATCGTCCTTGCCGATCTCGCATCTCGCTCGCTGCTGGAAGCAAGTACCTTCCCGATCGGAGTTGTCACCGCCATCTGCGGAGTACCCTTCTTCCTGTACCTGCTTCGCCGGAAGGAGTACAGATTCGGATGACACAACAAATACCACCCACCCGCGTATATTGTGCCCCGTTTGACCTGACTGCATTGAGATGACCGATGCTGTGTTGACAGTACCACCGCCCTCAAAGGTTTCCGTTACCTTGAACGATCTCCGGAAACCTGTTGAAAAAGATCTGCGTGAATTTGAGACGTATTTCAAGAACGCGATGTCGTCAAACGGAGGTCTGCTCGATCTCATAGTTCGATATTTGCTTCGACGAAAAGGGAAACAGCTTCGCCCCATTCTTGTGCTACTGTCTGCAAAAATGTGTGGCGAGACCTCGAAGTCTTCGTACCTGGCTGCCGCTCTTGTCGAGTTGTTGCACACCGCCACCCTTGTTCACGACGATGTTGTTGACACCGCTGACCAACGTCGCGGAGCCTTCTCCATTAATGCCCTCTGGAAAAACAAGATCGCAGTTCTTTTCGGAGATTTTCTCCTCAGCCGCGGACTCTTACTTGCACTCGACAACAAAGAGTACGACCTGCTACATACCATGTCCGACGCGGTTCGTCGAATGAGTGAAGGTGAAATACTGCAGATCGAAAAAAGCAGAAAGCTTGACATCGACGAGGAGACATACTACAAGATAATCTCGGACAAAACGGCATCGCTTATTGCAGCGTGTACAACTGCCGGTGCACGATCCGTTACGACTGACGACGAGGTCATTGATCGGATGAACAAGGCGGGTGAATCGTTGGGGCTGGCCTTTCAGATTCGTGACGATTTGTTTGACTACGGAATTCGAGATGTGGGCAAGCCACTTGGAATCGACCTAAAAGAACGTAAGCTTACCCTGCCACTTATTTTCTCGCTCTCGGGCGCAGAGTCGTCTGAACAACGTCGGATTCTCAAGCTGATCCGGAAGAAGAGGATTTCCGATCGGGACATCCGCTACATCGCTGACTTCGTCACAAAGACCGGCGGGATTGAATACGCAAAGAACGCCATGATTGATCACGCTCAAACCGCATCCCGTCTGGTCGGCACGTTTCCACAATCTGAAGCGCGAGACACCATGATGGGATTGATCGACTACACCGTCCAGCGAAAATTATAGACAGTAGACCGCACATAGCATTTCTCGGAACCGGTGGCGCTCTGACATCACCGGACAGGACCACAACAATGCTCGCCCTTGTTGATGCGAAGTCGACCATTCTGATTGACTGCGGCGGCGATGCCATGCATCGATGCCTGTCCTGCGGAATTGATCCGATGTCGATACAATCCGTGTTGCTGAGCCATAAGGATCCTGACCACGTCAGCGGGTTTCCTCTCTTTATGGTCAAGCTGTGGCTTCACGGACGCAAGGAGCCTCTACCAGTCTACGGAATACCCTCCGCGTTGGATTTAGTCAAGAAGGTATATGGTGCCTTTGATCCCGGCCACTGGAAGGGCATCCACGATGTCAGGTGGATCGAAACATCTCTGAAACCGGAAGCAGTTGTACTTGAAAATGACCAGTGGCTCATTCAAAGCTCTCCTGGAAAACACGGAGTACCGGTCGTAGGGTACCGTTTCTCCAACAAGGCTACCGGAATTCGGGTTTGTTACAGCTGCGACACCGAACCGTGCGACTCGATCGTTTCACTGGCACAGGGCTGCGATATCCTGATACATGAGGCTAACGGAAATATCCCCGGTCACTCTTCGACCGTCCAGGCGGCAGATGTAGCTTCTCGAGCAGGCGTCAACTCCCTGTACCTGATACACCTCTCAAAAGACCTTACTAAAGATCAGGTCGCCGCCGCAAAGGATATCTTCCCCGATACTACAGTCGCCAAAGACGGATTCATCCTCGAACTCTAAACGAGTCATGGTCATGTCAACATTTCTTCGGGCAAGGCTAAACGTTATTCAGGATCGACCCGTCTAACGGTCAAAAGAATCCAAAACACACGTGGTGACATCGAACAGGACCCCGTTCATACCCTGTCCCCCGAGGTTGAGCTTCTGACAAGAGCTTCGAACGGCGACACCGACGCATTCAAGAGCCTCTACGATCAGTACGTCGGCAAGGTATATGGTATTTGCCTTCGTCTGACGAATGACGTTCATCACGCTAATGACATGACACAGGAAACTTTCATCAGAGCGTGGACAAAGCTTGCATCGTTTCGGCGTGAAAGCGGATTTGGAACCTGGATTCATCGGATCGCAGTCAATACAACACTTTCCTTTATCCGATCAAACAAGAAACACCGACCGCAGGGCGACGCAGATACGTTCGAAAAGCCGGGCTCGGCCTATGGTGCTGCAAGCTGGGATGATCGTGGCATTGACCTTGAACAAGCAATTCGAAAACTACCCGAGCGGATGCGACTTGTCTTCATCCTGCATGACGTGGAGGGATACAAACATCATGAAATCGGTGAGATGTTAGACATAGCGTCCGGTACGTCCAAGGCGCATCTGCACCACGCTCGAAAAAACCTTATCACGTATTTGAATCGATGACCGTTGATAGACACATAGACGATTTGTTGAATGACTATTTCGACGATGAACTATCGTCGGAAACGAGGCGCTCTTTCGATGATCATATCGCGACCTGCGAGCGCTGTTCGAGTCTGATTCAGCAAATGGATGAACTCACCGCACTCGTCGGACGATTGCCCGAAAGCATCTCACCAAGTGCAGATCTATGGTCCAAAATCGAATCGCGGATTACACCGGACAACCAGTCAAATCATTCTCCCAGGATTCTATCGTTCAAACCTGTGATTGGACTGGCAATCGCCGCGGCCCTCGCTGTCTCGTTCGTCATCTATATCCTTATCTCACCAACTCAGCAGTCGTGGGAGGTAATGCCAGTCGCCGGTGAGCCAACGATTGACAACGTAACTCTTTCAGGTCAGTCGAGTCTGGCGAAAGGACAAACCATCACTACCAATGAAACTTCTCGAGCGGCTGTCTCTGTTGGAAATATTGGCACAGTCGATATCCTTCCCGAAACCACAATCCAGGTAGTATCGGCCACGACGTCTGATCATCGATTCCGTATGAGCGCAGGTACAATCCACGCGAGTATAACGGCGCCTCCACGGTTGTTTTTTGTCGAAACTCCGGCTGCTCTGGCAATCGATCTCGGCTGTGAATACACGCTGCGGGTTGATTCTCTTGGCTGGAGTCACCTTGATGTATCGTTAGGCTATGTTGAGCTTGAGCATCCCGGCCGGTCTAGCATAGTGCCCGAAGGCTACAGGGCGATTGCAGTACCGGGCGTGGGCCCGACTGTCGCTGTAGATACGGACGCCAGTGACAGATACATGTCATTTGTCGTTGAGTATACGCTGTTCAAGAACATGAATGCGCTCGACTCGCTCCTCACCGCCTCCACATCAGTCGACGCCGTTACACTCTGGCTGATTTTGGAGAAGCACAGTTCTGACCTGGCTGACAGCCGTCAGATATATCAACGCATCGTCGAACTGGTTGGACAACCAGATGGTGTTTCGTTCGACGAAACTGTTATCAATCGCAATGCGCTGAACATCTCAGAATGGCAAGATCACCTTGGTCTCGACCTGACACTGATGAGCTTCGAGGCGGCTTCCAAAAAGAAACGATTCCTTAAATCGAAATAGTTATGAGTCAGCTTTCAATTTCACTAGTGGTGTTTGTGCTTGTTTCCGTCTCGCTTGTCGACGCAGATCCAAAAGTCCACAAACTTGATCTCAACTCCAGTCAACAAGTCGTGGACACGACATCTTTCGTCCAGATAGCGGATAATGATGAGCCTGGAGTTCGTCTGGAAGTGTACGGGACCGTTTACAAAAGTGACGGTGTGACACCTGCAGCGGGTATTCAGGTACACGTATATCACACGGATGCTACAGGAAAGTACGGGCGGGAAGGCGACCCGCAGGGTACGACGAGGCTTAACGGCGATATGGTCACAGGTGAAAGTGGTGAATACCGATTCACAACTATAAAGCCTGCCAGCTACCCGGGTACAACCGCGCCGGCGCATATTCACTACCGGATCACGGTACCGGGGAAAGAGGGCGTGACATGGTTCGCACTGGAATTTGCAGACGATGCGCACATCTCCGAGTCCAAGCGCAAGAAGGAAAAGGAAAAGGGTCGATTCTCGTCGATCATCGAACTCACTGAGAATGGTGACGGCCTTACAGGAACATTCAATCTTAAGCTTGACGGGTAAACCAATGAAATACAGATTCCTTATCCCAACACTGTTGATAGTTGCTGTAGCACTGCCAGGCTTTCTACCGTTCGAAGCATCCACATTTCACGTTCGCGAGCCCGACAGTCGGGTGACTTTCACACTGACGAAATGGACGGTGTTCAAGGAGGAAGGTCGGTTTACAAATTTTTCCGGAGAGATCAAGTATGATGAGTCGAACCCGGAACAGCTAGAGGTACGTTTCGAGGTACAGGTTAACAGTATCGACACTCAGAATTCAACTCGAAACAAGCGCCTCATGGGAGAAGATTTCTTTGATCAAAAAGCGTATCCGGCTATGTCATTCGAAAGTCGAAATGTTCGCACTCTCGAGGACGGAACGCTCGAGGTTACCGGAGATCTTTCAATCAAAGGAGTTACGCGTGAAATGACAATCCCTGTCATTCCGTTGGGAGTCAACCGTGTGTCAAACTTCGGTACAATCGCTGGTTTCGAAACAGAGTTTCAGATAAACCGGATCGATTTCAATGTTACCGGGCACAGGTGGAGTGGTGGCAAGAACATCCTTGGACACACGGTCGACATTAAGCTTCTGGTCAGTGCCGAACTAAAGTAGTTCGGTCAGCCCGGCTTTCCATGGATTCCGCTCTGACTTGACAATTTGATAGGAACTGCCCATTTTGATCTGCTGGCCGTTCCAAACAGCTCCATAAAACCCGATTACATCCTGTATTCAGGGTCGACGGAGTATTCTATCAAGTCAACTCTTTACAGGAGGAATCACACATGAATCCGTATAAAACGCACGGAGCAATAGCCTGGCCCGAACTGGCAACAAGCGACCCGGAGGGTGCGGCAGAGTTTTACAAGTCCGTTTTCGGCTGGACTTTTGACGTAATGCCAATGCAAGCTGGAGACTACTACGTTGGCAAAGTTGGAGAAGCAGGTCTTTGCGGGATAATGCAAGTCCCCGATCCGTCAATGCCAAACGCCTGGACATACTATGTAACGGTCGACGATGCGCAGGCGACTGCCGAACGGGTGACTGAACTCGGGGGCACCATAGTTGTCCCGGTCATGTCCGTCGAAAATGTCGGGACGTTTCTTGGGATAATGGATCCGACCGGCGCGGTAATAATGGCAATGCAGTGGGCAGAGATGGAAGGGGCGCCTGAAGTCAATTTCACAGATGGCTTCACGACCCACGGCGCATTCAGCTGGTTCGAGCTACGCACACATAATGCTGAAGCGGCTGCCGACTTTTACTCAAAGTTGTTCGGATGGACGATTGACCGTCAGGAAATGCAGATGGGTCCGTACATGGTCTGCAAGATTGACGAAGTCGCGTTTGGAGGAATTATTGTCCCGCCACAGGACGAGGTTCCCCCGCACTGGGGCGGCTACGTTACTGTCGACGATGTCGACGCACTTAATTCCAGAATTACTGACAACGGCGGTACCGTTGCCATGGCCCGGATCGAGGCGGAGGGCGTTGGCACCTTTAACATGTTCCAGGATCCGCCGGGTGCGTGGTTATCCGCGGCCAAGTACGTGCCTATGGAAACTGCCAGCTAGACCAGTAGTCGCTATACCAAATCGTGCTATTTACCTGCTCGATCTGGATTTGCATTCGTTTGTGAAGGGGCATGAATGCATACATGCATATATTGATGCCCTATTTGACCTGACAAACTTGACCTTGATACAGCTATGCGAATTCTACAAGGTACCCTGACACTCGTATTACTCTGTTCTCTCGTGCAGATTTCACATGCTCAGGATGGACGATATGCGACTCACGATGGATCTCAGATGGTTGAACAACTGCCTGACGGATCGTCGGTCATGACGTCTCATTACTCCCAGATAACGTTTGCGAATGACATGAACAATCTGATGGACAACATGAGTGGCGACTGCATGGGTCGATTCATGATCTCTGCAGAAGGGGTTGTGGGGTCAGCAAGCGGCACGTGTGTAAATGATGACGGTGACGGAAATACAGCGTCATTCTGGTGGAGAATGGACAAAATGAACACGGCTGACTGCGCCGACATGTGCGGGTCGTGGGGCTACTACGCCGGTACTGGCGCTCTGAAAGGAATCAACGGTAACGGGACATGGGAACGAACGAAACAGTTCTCGAATGGCAGCTCAGGTTTCTGGAGCGGCACAGTCACTACGATGTAGATGTGGGTTTGCTCTCGGTAGCAGGCATTTACCAGTCGCTTGCTACCGGGCGCGCCCTCGTTACTGTTTATCCTGACGCAGCCGGGATGTCGGTTCGGGCTTGCCGGTTCACGGTTCTTCCGTAGTAAACTTGCCCAACGCGCTTACCATCGAAGTTTGCGATGCCCGGAAGATGCCCCCACTGTTCGAAACCGAACTTTTCCAGCAGGGCGATACTCGGACCGTTGTCATCAAGTAGAATGGCAAATATCGTATCGAACCCGGAAGAAATACTATGGTCTATCGCGTGGGATAGTAAAGCGGCTCCGATACCTTTCTTATGGTGTTCGTAGTCTACGTAGTAGCTTACCTCGACTGCGCCGGCAAGCGCACGTCTGCCGGGACGGTACGGACTGATACTTGACCAGCCGAGAACCGATCCATCCTCTTCCAGGACAAATACCGCATGCGGCCATGTGTGACGAGCGAGCCACTCTTGTCGATTCACTGTCGATACCGGGTCCATGTCGGCCGATCGCTGATGACTGATTGCGTCGTTGTAGATGCTCGCAATGGCCGTACAGTCCTCGCCAACTGCTAATCTAATTGATCTCATTGTCGCTGCCGCGTACTAAGCAACTGGAAGCTCTTGCCAGCCGCTATCAGGATCGTTTCCGGACATGTCCAGACCCGCCTTGACCAGCCATCTAACACGCGCGTTTCTACCCTCGAATGAAGGAGGCATGTGCCCCGGTAGATCCAGTGTGCAGGGAACGGCCTCCAGAATTCCAGCGTCGAGTCTGGTCGCGCCAGTCGCCGTGTACTCCTGCTCGTGAAGAACCTCCGTGGCATTTACGTTGACCGACGTCGACCCGCCTGAGGTGCCCGCGTTATTAACACGATAGTTTGGCACGCGTACCTCTTCGACACATCGAAGCGTTATGTAAATCCGGCTGATTTCGATCGGCTCGTCCTTGACGGAAACCTGAATCATCACTTCCGTTGAGTCTCCCCGGCGGGCATCCTCTGTGATAACGCTTACGTCGGCCCACCCGCCCGTAAGATTTTTGAGTTTCGAAAATATTCCCATGCCGCGACCTTTGTTTTACGTGGCCACAAGCTAAAGAACAGGTCGCTCTCTTACAATCGAGTTAAGCCTACGCCTCAACAGTGACAGCTTTACCCATTGCGTTCCGCTTCCTGTCGTTCGGATCCAGATACCTTTTGCGTAACCGCAGGCTGGATGGCGTAATCTCGATGAGTTCATCTTCACGTATAAACTCGATTGCCTCCTCAAGTGACATCCTCCGGGGAGGGACAATCTTTTCGAACGAGTCTGCTGCCGCCGCTCTCATGTTCGTAAGTTTTTTCTCCTTGGTCACGTTGACGTCAAGATCGGCGTCGCGTGAGTTTTCGCCGACGAGCATGCCCCGGTAGACCTGGTCCATTGGTCCGACAAACAACTCTCCTCTCTCCTGCAAATTAACTATCGCGTATCCGGTCACCTTGCCATTCCGGTCCGCGACAAGCGCACCTGTCGTACGATGAACAATATTGCCGGCCCAGGCTCGATACTCGTGAAACAGATGGTTGAGTATGCCAGTCCCTTTGGTGTCTGTCAGAAATTCTGAACGATATCCGATCAGCCCGCGACTGGGCAACTCGAACTCCATTCTCACCCGGCCAGAACCGTGGTTAACCATCTTGGTCAGTTGACCTTTTCGAGTCCCCATTTTCTGCACTACAATGCCGGTGTAGTCTTCAGCAACGTCGACCTCGGCCAGCTCAAACGGTTCGTGGACTTTACCGCCGACTTCCTTCGTGATTACCTGCGGCATCCCTACGGAAAACTCAAAGCCTTCTCTCCTCATCTGTTCGATGAGGATGGCCATCTGCAATTCGCCCCGGCCGTACACCATGAACGTGTCCGCAGAATCTGTCTCGACAATCCTCATGGCAAGGTTGTTCTCACCCTCCGTCATTAATCGGTCACGCAGGTTTCGCGATGTGACGTACTTTCCTTCGCGGCCGCTGAAAGGAGAATCGTTGATTCGAAACTCCATAGACATGGTAGGTTCGTCGACGTGCAGCGGCGGCAGCGGCTTAGGATCTTCGGCATCTGCGATGCTTTCACCGAGACCAATTCCAGCGGCACCAGCAACTGCAATGATCTCTCCCGGCCCCGCCGAATCAACTTCAATTCGTTCAAGACCTTCATATACGAAAAGCCCGCTGACCTGCGCCTTAGTAAGTGAGTCGTCACGGTGACAGAGAACGACCTGCTGACGATTGCGAACGGTTCCTTGAATGACACGGCCGAGAGCGATCGGCCCGCGATAAGCATCCGGCTTAACGTTCGTGACTAAAATCTGCAATGGAGCATCCGGATCTCCTTCTGGCGCCGGAATACTACCGATGATGGCATCCATCAACGGTTTCAAGTCGGTAAGTTCACCAGCCAGGTCGAGTGTACACTTTCCATCCCGGGCGACCGCGTAGATTACCGGGTATTCGATCTGTTCGTCATTTGCATCCAGATCAATAAACAAATCGCCTATTTCGTTCACCACCTCGAGAGGTCGTGCATCCTGCCGGTCAATTTTATTGACTACGACAATTGCCGGAAGATTTAATTCGAGGGCTTTGGATAGCACGAATCGTGTCTGGGGTAATGGTCCCTCTGCGGCATCGACAAGTAGCATGACTCCGTCTACCATTCTGAGTGTGCGCTCGACTTCTCCACCAAAATCAGCGTGACCCGGCGTGTCCACGATATTGATTTTCGTATCCCCAAAGATCACTGCCGTGTTCTTCGCCATAATGGTGATCCCTTTCTCCCGTTCGAGATCCATGGAGTCCATGACGCGCTCATTGATATCCTGGTTGTCGCGAAAAGTACCACTCTGCCAGAGCATAGCATCGACCAGAGTCGTCTTTCCGTGGTCGACGTGAGCGATGATTGCGATATTCCGAAGTCCTTCGTGCTTCAAGGTGAACCGATTTGGGATAATGAGGTGTGGCGTGGTCAAGGAGCCATGAAACGACCAGAGTTCGTATCGTTCCCTCGTCACACAATCTTTACTGGACAAAAACCCGGACTACCGAGCACTAGAATCGTTGATACTTCTGCTTATTCAGCATCTCGGTGGACCGAATCCATCGAGAACGCTGGCAAACAGATGGCTATGTACTGGGCGCCCCCCTCTTCGGGCGTACTATACCTGATCCATTCTCCTGGGCGGCAGATCACTCCCTGTCCGGCTCGAACGTCCAGAGCACCCGTGTCGTGTTCAACCCTCAGCATACCGTCAAGTACCACTGTAATTTCCTCAAATTCCGGCCGCTGACCAGGCTCTACCCAACCGGCTGGTGATGTCATCCTGGCAACGCTAACCGATGAATGATTCGTGTTTACTCTTCCAGCATACTCTTCGATTCGCTTTGGCTTCGTACCGGCTGCTTCGATTATTGATGGAGATGTAATTAGTTCAGGCATAGGATTGACAGATATCGTTCGGATCAGTGCTGCGAATCGGTAATGTACGCTGCTGTATACCGCCATATATACAACGCACAAGCGACCGCGACAACTGCCGGAGAAAACGCAATTATTAGAGTGATAGTTTGATTCGCCTCAAGGTCTACAAAGAAACAAAGCAGTCCGAGGATGAACATTGGTACCGAGGAAATGGCGAGTACTTTCCCACCGTATTCGTTGATGTCATACCAGGCCTCGTCTGAGGAATACGATTTCTTGAATCGAATTCCATAGAGGTAATTCACTTTCACTCTGCGGCGAATGAGTGGGATTGCGAGAAGCAGAAAAACCGTCGCGATGAAAACCAGCGTCCCGCCAAGGATCAGGTTTGCCGGCGATGTGATCATGTAATCTCCTCCAGAACTGATGTCCCCGCACCGACGTCCCCTTCAAGCCATTCCCATGTTTCATGCAGCTCCAGGGATCCGTCGTTGCGAACGATGGGAAGTGTCGTACAATGCCCCGATTTGAATGTCCCATCGACGGTGAAATGTTGATACCGCATTTCGAGTGCACCATCCGGAGATTTTCTGGCGATAAGCGTGCCTCGATCGACAACACCACCAGTATATGTCGCCCAGACGATGGATCCAGCTTCTCGATAGTGAAATACCGTGTCACTGTTTACGTCGCCTTCCGGGTTGTCAGTTACTCGAGGCCGAAATTTCTTGTCATCGAACGATATCTGCATAACATCATATTAAGAAAACGATGACGATGGCAGCACTCAGCGACGCGAGCAGTCCGGGAAGAATCACTCGGCGCAACTTCTTCGAACCGGTACCAAGAACAATTGCGCCTTTGACAATCGTATTCGAAGCAGCGGCGAGAACGACAGCCTTCGCAGCGGTGTCAAGTTCAATTCCGCCATCGCGACTCAGTTCGGCCATTGACAGCGTGATTGCGTCGACATCAGCCAGGCCGGCGACAATACTGGACACGAGAACACCCGTATTCCCAAAGTACAGATTGGCAGATTTCGCAATAAGAAATATCAGCGCGTACAACACGCCGAATGTCAGTGCGGGTTTCAGCTTGAACGGGTTGGTAAACGATTCAGATTTGCCGGTATCGCTTGTCTCCGATTTGATATACAGGTAGGCGCAATATGAAAAAGTAACTACCATTGCTGCAAGAAGTGGTAACCATACGATTCGAAACAGACTCATGTTTATTGCTGCCGTTTCGATCATGACCCTGGCGAACATAACGGACCATGCAAGCAATATTGCCAGAGCAAATGACACCGCGAGCGACGGCGTATCTCTACTTCGCTGGGAGAATGAAAGCGTGACAGCAGTACTGGAAACGAGACCACCAAGGACGCCTGTAATACCTACGCCTCGACGGGGCCCGACGATCTTGATAAGAATGTATCCGAGGAAACTTATGCCCGATATGAACACAACCATCAGCCAGATATTAAACGGAACCAATGCATTGAACGGTTCCGGGCCGTATCCCGTGCGTGGAAGGATCGGGAGCACGATCACCGTAATGACTGCGAATTTCAGCGACGCATAAACATCTTCTTCGGTTAGGCTCTTCGCTAGCGATTCTGTCTGAAGCTTGAGCGAGAGCAAAACTGTTGTCGCTACCGCTATCGCGACGGCGAGAGTTACGTCGCCGAGGATACACAGGGCACCAGCAATGGATATTACGATGGCAGCGACCTCGGTGGTTTGACCCAGCTCACCGGCCTGGCTGGCAACGAGGTATGCAATTGTAACCATAACACCAAGTATTGCGAGCGTCACAACCAGAATTGACATAGTGCCCGCTACCAGGGCGAGATAGGCCCCGGCTGCACCCGCAAGACTAAGAAGCGTGAACGTACGAGCTCCTGCAAACAAGTCCTCTTCGACTTCGTGACCCTTCGCATATTCGCGTTGGAGGCCGACAAGTAGTCCGATAACAAATGCGGCGCCGAATCGGTAAAACAGATCGAGTTGGGTCAGTTCCATGTTATTGTCGGGCAGTTCAACTAATTCAACATACATAAACATCACTGGATCTGCAGCCGAGATAAAGCAACCGGAAGCAATAAAAAAGCGGGGCTGCCAGAGGCAGCCCCGCTTTCTTCAAGGCGAGATATGTTGGCGATACTCCTAGAGCTCGACGTCCTTCTTCTTCAAGACAAACAACCCTTCCTTCATGCTGGTCACGATAATGATACCGCTATCGAAGTATGGATAGTTTGACCAGGAGCCTGCGGCACCTTCGTACGGAGTCGTATCAAAGAAACCAATTTCGGTTGGATCTTCGGGATTCGTGATGTCAAGAATCCGGAGCCCGCTGCCATAATTGGATTGATACATGGTAGTACCGCGGATGTACAGATTATGGTCTGTCGTCGTCGTAGTGGCAATGTACTCTTTAACCAGAATCGGATCATCGAGGTCTGAGACATCCCAAACAAGAGTCCTGGTACCTTCCACAAGGTTTCGAGGCTCATCTCCCTCGTCATTCATGTAGAAATACGCATGATCTTCAGTCAACCAGCCCTGGTGGGCGTAGGCAACATTGGGGTATGAAGTCGCTGAGAGTGCAATCGGATTCTCCTTGTCGGATACGTCTGCAATACTAAGCATCGTTTCATTTGAACCAACGCAAATCTCTTTTCCCTTGTGCTCGGTGTCCGGCCCATTATATGTGACGCACTGCGCATCATGAGAATATCCGGTTCCGCGTCTGCCCGTATTGATGTCTGCAAAACAACCGGCAAAGGTTGGATTCTTCGGATCCCGAATGTCGATCATGTGAAGTCCTCCGCCACATGTCGTTCCGCCGGAGCTGCTTCCTACTGAATACGCGAAGCCGGTTTCCTCGTTGATGACAATGTTATGAGCACTTGCAATTTGATCATAATGAGCAGTCGGCTCAAATGTTACCGGCGCATTCTCAACATCACGGAGTTTCGTGAGATCGAAGACCTGCATTCCGTGTTCAGCTGCACCATCGGCAACGATGTACGCATGATCTTTGTAGACCTTGATGTCACGCCAGACGCTTGTACGCGAACCGGGAGTTTTTGGAAGGTCGCCTACGAAGATTGGGTTCGTCGCGACCGTCACGTCAACAAATGATGTTCCGTCGGTACGACCAACAAGCGCATACTCGCGACTCGTTTGAGGGTCAGTCCATCCCCAGATGTCATTGACGCCAATACCGCGCGAACCGCCGAGGTCTTTCACAGAAAGCATCGAGACAAGATCGACATCAGAGCACTCGAAATGCGACGCAACACTCTCCGAACAGTTCATCTGACCGTCGACGATTGACGCAAACCCCTTGACATCGTTGATAAGGGTGGCTACCTCATTCCACATCCCATCCGTTTTTTCAAAGACTTTCACTCCGCCCTCGCCGGAGTCCATGCCCGTGACGGAGACAGCGGCGACATCTCCGTTGACAGCAATATTGCCGCCGAAGCCTGCTCGACCAGTAAGATCACTCGCTGCCCATTTGCTGGACGATGCCCAGTTGCCATCAGCATCTTTTGAAAAACTGTAGACGGCGCCAGTAGAACCATTCGCACCGGGCGCACCGATCCAAATCGACTCTCCAGACTGAACGATGGATGCTCCGAACTGAGCATTTCGAGAAGCATCAAACGGGTTCAGCTTTCCAGACAAGCTCAGAGATCCGGAATCGTCTGCAGTAAACGTGAATACCGCACCCTCGCGCATCCCGTAACGTGGAGCTCCAACGAAAACGTCAGTACCTACCACAGAAATACTTGAACCATATCGGTGGCCTTCTTCCAGTCCGAAGCCATCCAGCTTAGACCCTTCCACCCATTCGCCCGAGTCCATGTCGTGCTTGAACGTGTACACCGTTCCGGTGCCATTAGCCTTTCCGGGTGCACTGATAAGTAGCGTGTGGTTTGTGTAGGCAATCGAGTTTCCGAATGAGTCACCTGCTTCTGCATCCGATGCTGCCAGTTTACCCGTCTGCGACACTGAACCGTCGTCCTCAAGCTTGAAAACATACACGGCACCGGCCCCCTCATTCTGACCGGTCGCTGCAACGGTAACCATTTTATGATGCGAATGTATCGAACTGCCAAATGCATCCGAGTCACCAAGATCGTCTGGTTTGATCATCCCGGAGGAAATCCAACCATCCTCTCCTTTCTTGTAAATATAAACTGTTTGAGCAGTGCCGGCACTCGCACCGACGAGCATTGTCGATCCGTTCACAGCAATTGCCTGACCGAAATAGTCTGGTCCCTTATCAGTGTCTGCCGTGAGCTTCGCAGACTCCATCCAATTGTTGTCGGGTCCCTTTTCGTAAATGTATACGATGCCGGGGAAGGCCCGATTGCCGGTTTCACCGACTATAATTTCTGAATCGGTAGAGGATATGACTCCACCGAATTGCTGCGCGATTGCGGAGCCTGTAGCGGAGGCGGCCAGCATAGCAGCCACAAATAAAACACGCATTGTTCTCATCTTTCTCAGTAGTTCATGAACGCTGGGTCGCTATACGACGGGATTCGCATAGCATAAGAAGTTACAGAATGGCTGACGCGAAATAAAGGACAAACGCGACCGGTTCAAGGACCATATTTTCCAAATAGTGCCCTTGTAGAAGTGTTTTGAGACATAAGTTCAATCTTCACGATCAAAACTCCGCCTTCCCACATGTCTTAATCAAGGAAACTTGACAATGCATCTATCTCTTCTACCGACAGGCTGACCTGACTCGCAGCCACCATTTCCTGAACCTGCTCCGGCTTCCTTAACCCGACTATTGCTGCCGTTATCCCCGGGTGCAGAAGAGCCCACGCAATAGCAATTGCTCCCGCAATGACGTCGTGCCGTCGACCGAGGTCTCCCAGAAATCCGGCAAGTTCAAGATTCCTTGCAAGATCAGGTTCATTAAACCACGAGCTGCTTTTTCGCCAGTCATCATCCGGAAGATTGGCAATACGTTCTCTACTCATTTTGCCGGACAACAAACCTGAAGCCATTGTCGAATACGCAAGAGTGCCTATCTCGTTTTCCAGACAAAAAGGAAGAATCTTTTCTTCTATCCCTCGTCGTACCAGTGAGTACGGAGGCTGGAGTGATGTTACGGGAGCTATTGCACCCGCTCGTTCCATTTGATCGACGTTGAAATTAGAAACACCAATGTGCCGGACCTTTCCCTCCTCCTTCAGTTCTGCCATGGTCGTCCAGGCTTCCTCAATATCCTCATCCGGTCTCGGCCAGTGAATCTGATACAGGTCAATTGTGTCGACACCCAGTCGACGAAGACTTTCTTCGCATTCGTTTCTGATCGATGATGCGGATATGTTATCCATCACATTACCGGAGGTATCCCACACAAGTCCGCATTTCGTGAAAATGTATGGTGTGTGCGCAGTCGTTCGGAGAGCATTACCGACTACAGATTCGGACCTGCCGAGCCCGTATACTGGTGCAGTGTCAATCCAATTGATTCCTGCATCAAGTGATGCGTGAATTGTCTGGACGGAATCCTGATCAGACTGACGGCCCCAGCCCCACTTCCAAGGACCGCCGATAGCCCATGCTCCGAGTCCGAGGCGTGTAATACCAAGTTCAGAATTGCCCAGTGCTACGTGTTCCATTCAGTCGTCCGACGTATTGATGGTTCGATCACCTTTGAGAAATTTTTCCCAGTTTGCCGGAAGGTCACCGATTCCGGAGACAAACTTGAAACGCTCCGCAGAGAGCGGTACAAACGTGAACTTCCCTTGCGACAACAAATCTCCACCAACATTCAACGCGTCAACCGTCACGGTCTTCGGTTCCCACTTGTCACCCTCTGTAGTGATTCGTGCGTGCAGGTTGATCCGATCGCCCTGAAAAGATGGACGGAAATATAGCATCTCTGCCCCTTTCAACATCCAGACCGCCTTGACATCCTTGCGGAAGTACGTAGGCACCCACGCAGCTATACAATCAAAGACAGTGTAGATCGCCCCACCGTGCGTAACGCCGGGAAATCCAATCGCGTGATCCGGCGGGTCAAAATGGCCAAACAGCTCATCTACGATACCGTCTCGTTCATATACCTCAATTTGGTATCCATGTGGATTTGCGTGGCCGCATCCAAAACAATCATTGTCTTCAAGCAGGACTTTGTTGATTACTACCTTGCTCATTGAGTATCTGTGTGTAATAGTTTGAGTGCGCATTAAGAGTACGACTTAAAGTCCCGCTGTGTGCTACAGAGCCCATGTTTGGTACAGATTTCACTTTTTCAAACGTTACGTATCTTTATAAAAACTATTCAACGTTCGTGCGTCGTCGAATCGACGGTACAGCAGCAATTCATGTCAGGAAACAATGACTACTTCTCACGAAACGAAAGAACAGATTAACAGGCAGTACTGGCGGATGAACATCATGATCATGACTGCTCTCCTGAGTGTGTGGGCGCTGGTAGGTCTGGGTGGTGGAATATTGTTTGCCGATATTTTAAATCGCGTCACGCTGCCAAACACCGGCTTGCCACTGGGCTTCTGGATGGCGCATCAAGGCAGTATCATCGGTTTCGTGTTCATTATTCTGATTTACTGCGTCGCTCTGAATCGGCTCGACCGCAGGCATCGACAGCAGATTGCCAACCTTAGCGAGTCCGAAAGCTGATGAGTGTACAGGCATTAACCTATCTTTTTGTTGGCGCCTCTTTTGCCCTCTACCTCGGCATCGCCTGGCTAAGTCGGGTGCGTGATACACGAGGCTTCTACGTTGCCGGTCAGGGGATCCCTTCCATCGCAAACGGAATGGCGACTGCGGCTGACTGGATGAGCGCAGCTTCATTCATCTCGATGGCCGGGCTCATCTCGACCATGGGCTATGCCGGCGGCGTGTACCTGATGGGTTGGACCGGAGGATATGTTCTCCTCGCTTTGCTGATCGCACCGTACCTGCGCAAGTTCGGACACTATACGGTTCCGGATTTTGTCGGAGATCGATACGAGTCGAATATCGCCCGCGTTGTCGCCGTCGTCTGTGCCGTCTTCGTCAGCTTCACGTATGTAGCAGGTCAGATGCGCGGTGTCGGAGTAGTGTTCAGCCGCTTCCTGGAAGTCGATGTCAATGTCGGAGTGATTATCGGCATGGCCATCGTGTTCATCTACGCTACGCTGGGAGGCATGAAAGGAATCACGTGGACGCAGGTCGCGCAGTACTGGGTCCTTATCACCGCCTTCCTTATTCCCGCGATTGCGATAAGCATCAAATTGACGGGCAATATTCTACCACAGGTTGGACTTGGTGCAACCCTGACCGGAGATGTCGACGGCACGCACGGCATGTACTTCCTCGACAAACTCAACCAGATCCAACGCGATCTTGGTTTCTCCGAATACACCGCCGCGTTTCAGGGAGGATGGGACAAGACCAATGTATTCCTTGTCGCTCTCTCCTTGATGGTTGGAACGGCGGGCCTCCCTCATGTTATCGTTCGATTCTACACGGTGAAGAGCGTCAAGGCGGCACGTTGGTCCGTGTTCTGGGCACTTCTCTTCATATCTCTGCTGTACCTCACCGCCCCGGCCACGGCAGCCTTTGCCCGATACTTCATGATTGGAAGCCTTAACGAAAAGGCCGAAGAGCAGTTACCTGAATGGTTCAACAACTGGGAGCAGACCGGACTGATAATGTGGTTGGACGACGGGGATGGTCGTGTGCGTTATGAAGCAGGCGATGGTAACGAGATCTTCCGAAGCGGCACACTTCCCGGTAGTGAGATTGCCAGCATTCGACAGCAGCATCAACTTTGGGTTGACTCGGATCAAACAAGGGGTGCTGATGGCCGTATTATTTTGCGGAATCGAGGTCTGTCCGGGCCGGATAGAGATATTATCGTCCTGGCAACCCCGGAAATGGCTGAGCTTGCGAACTGGATAATAGCCCTCATTGCAGCTGGAGGACTTGCTGCTGCGCTATCTACGGCGAGTGGTCTTCTGCTGGTGATATCAAGCAGCGTAGCTCACGACCTGTACTACCGTATCGTCAACGTTCATGCGAGTGAGGAGCAACGGCTGCGAGTTGGTCGAGGAGTAATTGGAATCGCCGTCGTCATCGCAGGAATTTTTGGCATTTATCCACCAGGATTTGTTTCCCAGGTCGTGGCCTTTGCGTTCGGCCTTGCCGCTGCCAGCTTTTTCCCCGCAATTGTACTTGGCATATTCAGCAAGCGTGTCGGTACTGTTCCCGCCGTTGCTGGCATGGTAAGTGGAATCGGACTGACCTCGTTCTACATCATCGGGACTGTCTTCTTTGACATGGATAGATGGGCCCTTGGTATCGTTGAGGGAGGTATCAATCCGCAGGGTTTCGGAACCATCGGGATGATTGTCAACTTCGCGGTGACCCTCGGCCTGACACCACTGTTCCCGCCGCCTACTGATGAGACGAAGGAGCTAATCGAGTCTATCAGACAGCCGGAAGATGCCGGGCCTGGCCTTGACCTTGAGGATGTGCTGTAGTCGGTATTCTCAGTGGACTATTCGTTTCCTGGATGACGTTGATTCGTGACGATGTATTCCCGATTACTCTTGTTTCAAATGAACGGTCTGTGTCGGGAATGCAATCTCGAGTCCAAGACGCTCAACGATTCGCATGATGTCCAGCATCATTTTCTCCTTGGCGGACATGTATTCAACAAAATCAGTCGTCTTGATAAAACACTGGACCAGGACATTCAGAGATGAATCGCCGAAGCTTTCAAAATACACATAGTGGCCTTCATCAAAAGAGGGGTTGCCGCTAATCAGCTTCTTGACTTCGTCGCAAAACGAGTTTATCTGATCCGGTGTAGCGTCATACGTTAAGCCAATCACCATCTTGATTCGCCGTACTGGTCGGCGCGAATGATTCACGATCGTATTAGACGTGAAGGTCTGGTTCGGGACACTTGCAACAGACTTCTCGAAAGTTCGGACGATGGTGGTTCGAAATCCTACTTCTTCGACTATTCCGGAAACATCGTTAACCTCGATCCAGTCACCTACATGAAACGGTTGATCCGTAAATACAATCAGGGATCCAAAGAAGTTTGCGACCGCATCCTTGGCTGCAAGAGCCAGCGCCAGGCCTCCAATACCGAGGCTCGCAATAATGCTTGTTACCGAGTAGCCAAGGTTCTGTATGACCATCACTACGATAATGATGGAAACAAATACCTTTAGCGTCTTTCTGAGCAGAGGAACCAGTTGATCGTCGAGCTTTGAATCGGTATTGTCAGACACTCGTGCCAACGCCCCGGCCGCGACATCCAGTAATCGAAAGAACAGCCAGGTGACGGCAACAGCGAGAGCAATGAGGAGACCCTGAAATACGATCTGCTGAACGTCTGCCGGTTCTGTCGGTAGTTCCAAAACACGCGCTGCTGCATACCAGATACCAATCTGTGCCACGAGCGCAAGTGGGCCGGCACAGAGTTCAACGAGGTCATCATCCCAATGAACTTCCGTAGATCCCGCCTGCTTCTTCAGAATTCCGCCAAAAATCGCGACCAGTATCCGCCGGCTGAGGAAGCCGGCAAAAATCAGCACCAGCGCAACCGCGAAGCGCCACAAATCAGCACCCCAGAGAACCTCCTGCTGAATAAACTCCATAGAAACCGCTCAAATAAATAAATGAAAGCGAACTGTATGCACTTGTGCAGGACGCAAACTTGGAATCGCGAACCACAATGTCAAGCCGATGCACATTACGATTCAGGTCCAACACATAATCCGACGGCTTCGTACATTTGGGGAACCATGATGCTCACATAGAGCAGCTTGTTACCACGTGTTGAAGAAGTCTTATGAGGAGGTACGATGAGTGATGCACCTGTAATAGTCTGGTTTCGACAAGACCTGCGCATCGTTGACAATCCCGCGCTTTTCCACGCCGCGGAAACAGACAAACCGGTCATACCGCTATATATCCACTCACCTGACGAAGAGGGAAACTGGTCACCGGGTGCGGCCAGTAGCTGGTGGTTGCATCACTCGCTTTCGCAACTCGGTAATTCGTTGTCGGATCTGGGATCGGATCTTGTCGTCCGATCCGGCGATGCCCTTTCTGTACTGACAGATCTCATCGAAAAAACCGGTGCTGTCGGAGTCAACTGGAATCGGCGATATGAACCGATGGTTATTGCAAGGGACAAGGAAGTCAAGAAGGCTCTGAAGAAGAAGGGAGTCGACGTCAGCAGCTTCAAAGGTTCTCTGCTATTTGAACCGCACGAGATAGAAACACAGGCCGGTGGCCCGTACAAGGTATTTTCGCCTTTCTGGAAACGCAGCAAAGAGCACCTTTCGCGTGAAGTACCATTGCCTGCGCCAACAGCTCTCCGGCCGTTCTCGAGTGACGTCGACACCGAAAAAATTGAGTCCCTCGAGCTGCTGCCAACTATTGATTGGGATTCGGGATTTTATGAGGCGTGGGATGTCGGAGAAAATAGTGCAATGGAACGATTCGGTAAATTTATCGACGATGCCATCGTAGACTATTCGAAAGATCGAAATAAGCCGGGAATTGATGGCACTGCAAGACTTTCGCCGCACCTGCACTTCGGGGAGATCAGTCCAAGGCAAATCCACCATCGACTTCTCGAACTGGACGAAGACAACCTCTTCAAGCGTGGTACCGGAATCGAGGCGTTCTTTCGTGAGATAGGATGGCGTGAGTTTGCATACCACCTTATCTACCACTTCCCGGAAACCACAGATACACCTCTTTATTCAAAGTTTGAATCTTTTCCATGGGTGAAAGACAAGAATTTACTTGAGAGATGGCAGAAGGGACTAACCGGATATCCACTGGTCGACGCAGGCATGCGTCAACTATGGCATACAGGCTGGATGCACAATCGAGTCCGGATGCTCGTCGCTTCCTTTCTGGTCAAGGACCTGCTCATTCACTGGCTGGAGGGTGCGAAATGGTTTTGGGACACCCTGGTCGACGCAGATCTAGCAAGCAACAGCATGGGGTGGCAGTGGGCAGCCGGTTCTGGCGCGGATGCGGCACCGTACTTTCGGGTCTTTAATCCTATTTCGCAAAGCAAAAAGTTTGATTCTGACGGGGATTACATTCGTCGCTGGATTCCCGAACTCGCGGGACTATCTGCGAAGCAAATACACGAGCCATGGCTCCTCGACGAGGATGTCCTGAAGAAGGCAAGTTCTAACGACGACGTCTATCCACAACCAATCGTAGAGCACTCGGAGGCACGTCACCGGGCCCTCATGGCGTACGAGAAAATCAAATAGTCGCTATTGCGTCTTTCCGGCCAGAGGTGAGTATGCGATTCCGTCGGGCCATTCGCCTACGTCGTAGTAGCGCACTACTGCTCCGTCTGAGATCCGCACTGCAGCCACCTTGTTTAGGCCCTGCATTGAAATGTATACAAACCGGCCGTCGCGGTCATTGGCGATTCCTTCCGGAGAAGTAGATCCGGGTATTTCAGCTGTCGCGACGATTGCAGACTCGTCGAACGTAACGAGGTGACGCAGCTCCCTTGTCTCAGCGTTTACGAGTCGAACCTCGCCCTTTTGTGGATCTGAAATTACAACCGTACTGCCGTCCGCAGTGAACGACAGGCGATACGGAAATCCAAACTGATCCAACGCAAACGTCGAGTCGCCGGAAGCAGTATCGATAATCAATACTTTCCCTTCCCGGTTGGCGCCAACCCAGATCTCCGACCCGTCCGGAGCAACAGCAATACCCTCAATCATCGGCCCGATCGTCATTACTCTCGAATGAGACATGTTGACCGGATCGATTTCCGTAATCGAACCTGAGACAATGTTTGTCGTGAACAGCTGCATGGCGGACGCATCCGCTGCAACCATATGTGAGACCTTCTGCTCTGTCGGAGCAGTGCCAAGGATTGCACCGGACGCAACATCAACAAAAACGACAACACTTTGCGACTCAGACGTTACGGCAACAGACTTCCCGTCTGCCCGAAATACTATGCCGTGCGGTCTTTCATAAATTCCCAGGTCTATTCGTTGTACATCCTCGTCACCTGCCAGATCGATTACCGTCAGGCTGTTGCCCGTCCGGCTGCGGTCGCCATAATTTGTGACAACTGCCCACCTGCCGTCTTGCGACACGGCGACCTCGTGTGGTGCCGGACCCGACGCGACTGTTGTCAAGATTGTCCCGGACTCAGCATCCACTAGCATTACTGTGTCGCCGCTCATGTTTGCGACAATGATGGTGCCGGCGGGTTCATCGCTGGTCGCGACATTCTTGCCCGAAGTACAAGCTGATAACGAGACGATTACTAAGAAAATAATTGATGCTCTTGACATCGCATCTACCGAATGGACATGAAAAAGCCGGCTACGTGCTACCGTAGCCGGCTTCCAATTAAACGATCTTTACTCAGACAAGCTAGATGTAAAGATAAAGTCATTTGCCGACTGTGCTCTGTGGCAGCCGATACAACCGGGTACTTTACCCTGCATACCCATTCCGTTCGGCATCTGATCAAGCGCGCCGTCCGGAAGATGCTTGGAATAGAACCAGTTTCCTTCAGCAGGATTATAGTCCTGGACCTTATGCATCACTGTCACAGCTGCAAGATTTTCGTCTGGCATGTAGTTCTCCTTGACGATAATCGCACCGTCTGGCATCGAGCCCGACTTTGATGCCAGTGCTTCTGCAGCCACATCATTCAAGTACGTAGTCAGCAGCGCTCCGTGCGGTTGCTGCCCTGTATATAGACTTCCCTTACCGGGCCATGATGTCCATGTATTCTGATAGTCCGCGTCCTGAATGTACGCCCAGACAGCCGCACCGGTAGTGTCCGGTCCTGACATAGTCATCTGGGTTGATTCACTGGAATCAGAATCATCAGATTGGTCGTCTGTTTCCGAATTCTGGCAACCGGCAAGGATGACAACAAATGCAAGTGCAAGAGCACTTCCAAGAAATACCTTTGATTTCATTACAATAATTTTTTTATGGCGAAGAATATGATAATGTAACACTTTGCACCGAAGAGGTGCCCAACTTGTCCTTTAGGTGCTTCTGGTTGCTTTTCGTTACAGGCTTCGAGTAATCGGCCTCGACGCCTTATTTCAGGTCGAAACAACGACACGTGTTACCCTAAGGACACGGAACTGCTTTCGTGGACTCTGGCGCCGATAGCCGGCAGCGAAGCAGCAGGTGCTATCCTAGCCCACGGGATCATACATCGATGACCCCTCGAAAACAGCAACGCCTTCTGGCGTATGGACAGACATTCTCGGCGTGCCGCGAATTCCCATCCAGGCACATCCGTACTCGCCGTCCTTGTTAAGCGCAACAAATTTTTCCGGCGGGACGAAATCAGGATTAACATCGGCATACTTGTCGATGATCATCTCGATTGCATCCTCACATGCTTCCTGTGGGGTTCTGCCAGCACGCATCTGCATCACAATGAAGTAGGATGCACAAGATTTGATAACGTCTTCCCCTCTCCCCGTTGCGCCGGCAGCTCCAACCTTGTTGTCAACATAAAGTCCGGCACCGATGATGGGCGAATCACCAATTCGTCCAGGGACTTTCCAGCTAAGTCCGGATGTGGTAGTAATTCCGGCTATGTCGCCATTGGAGTCTACCGCCAGAACATTCGTCGTTCCGTAATGAAAATCCATAGGGCCGTCCATTACGCGCGTCGCTTCTTCTCTTCCGACGAGATGTTCAGCCGGTCCCCAGTCGTCTTTGTCGCTGTGTTGCTCTCTCCAGCGCAGCCAGATCCCGCGCGCTTTTTCCGTCATGAGGTCCTCTTCCTTGTACCCGAAGGACTTTGCAAAATCGAGAGCAGCCGGGCCGACCAGCATTACATGGTCGGTGCGTTCCATTACAAGTCGAGCGATCGAAGCAGGTGTCTTTATTCCCTCAATCGAAGCCACCGATCCGGCATTGTAGGTGCGTCCGTCCATTATTGACGCATCCAACTGAACTACACCTTGCTCATTGGGAAGCCCGCCATAGCCGACACTTGTATCCTCAGGATCCACCTCGATCACGTTGGCGCCCTTTTCGACGGCGTCCAGTGCCGAGCCATCTGCAGCCAGAATCTCCCATGCCTTTCGCATGGCATCCTGCCCGGTACTATTCGAGTGACTTGTTATTATAACTGGTCGGGTGGTAGCTCCGGTCCGAATACTTCGTCCAGCGGACAGTTTTGGCCGTGCACCTGCAGCCACAAAAAGACCGGCACTGATTCCGGCTCCACTACGAAAGAACTTCCTGCGATTCATCGTGATCTCGCGGTTTTAATTTAATCCAGGGAAACGCTCGTATGTTAGACTCCTCGAACACGATAGTCAACACCTGTTGCGGGCGACTTCACTGTTGCGACTGCAGAACTGCGACGATCGGGCCTACTGAATCAGACCCAGGGACCGGTAATCGCGAATGTGAGTCCTTCAGCTTGAATATTGACGAAAAGCACGCGCCCATCTGGAGAAAAGGTCGCTCCGGCGAACTCACTAGTACTCACAGCATTCTCCGCAAACGGATAGATACTCCCCGCTGGAGTAACGCCGACCAGGTTTTGTTTTCCCGGCCCGTCTTCACATACAATTAGGTCACCCCAGGGTGCGACTGTCAAGTTGTCTGCGTTCTCTATGATTGAAGGCTTGTCCGCCTGAATAAAAAGCTCGACAGCCGGTGGTGCTTCAGATTCCTGCGCGGTGCCTTCATTGAACGAAGGGTAATACTTCCAGATCTGCCCCTTCTTCTGGAGTCCGCCATTCGTACATGCAAAGTAGATAACGTCGTTCGCGTACCAGATTCCTTCTGCCCTTGCAAAGCGCGCGGCACCGGCTGAATATCCACGATACCGTAAATCGTTGTCCGGGTTATGCACATCTTCGATGTCTATCCATTCCACCGGCATCTTCTGTTCTCTCGGAACGTCCATGGAATTCCAGTTTCGCGTGTCCGTACGCGGTCGATCTACTATCGCTAACGCCTGAGTGCGCCCGCCGGCGTGAAGGTCATCCGGATTGGAAGGTATGTACCTGTAAAACAGACCGTCTTCCTTGTCTTCAGTCTGATAGACAATTGATGTTGCGGGATGCACCGCGACTGCTTCGCGATAGAATCGACCCATGGGCAGTATTGGTCTGGCAGCCTGTAGTTGGCCGTCATCACTGGCGCGCACATCGAACGCGTATCCATGGTCCTTTTCGCAGCGATGATCTTTTCTTACATCAGTTTCTTCGCACGTTATCCAGCTATTCCACGGTGTCGGTCCACCGGCGCAGTTTCGGACCGTACCAACCAGGCTTAGAAACTCGCGTTCAACTTCCAGAGTACCGGAGTTCAAAACGACCGTCGTTGTACCACCGAGACATGGTGATCCAAACCCTGCGTCAAAAGCTGCCATCAAAATATCTGACGAGACAAGCTCATTTTCATTCCCGAACGGACCGATATTGCCACCTGCATTATGGTTAATCTCATGGTTCCGTACAAGAATGGTTTGATTCGATCCACCAGAAAATGCAGCCATACCATCGGCCAAACCGGGTACGACCAGACCATCGGACATTCGATCGCCGGCGCGGGAAATAATCCTGTAGCTGAAACCCTCCGGTAAGTTCAGGATCCCGAGTCTGTCCTTGACCGGAAAACCATACTTCGTGGAAACGGATTGGACGTACTGGGCTGCTGACCGGCAGCTGGAGAATACACTGAGACCTGCAAAACCTGCGGCGGTAGCCAATCCCTGACGCAGAAATCGCCTTCGAGATATTGTGGTGATTTGTCGTTGGTCTGGCATAAAATCCTGAATTATTGTAACCGGGTACCGTCGCTCAGGTCCTGCTCAAGCCAACTCCCGAAGGTTTATCCGATAATGTAAAAATACGCAATCGATAGACAAAAGACGTTTGCTGAGTGTTATCAAAGATTTGTTGTAGCATTGCGAATGCTATCAATCGAGAAATGCACTGATTGCAGATACCCGCGGGCTCATTTCTCGAGAGCACTGGCAACCGCCGCCTGAAGAGATGGGATCAGTTCGGACTCGAACCATTGATTCCTCTGAAACCACGCGATATTTCTGGGACTCGGATGCGGCAGTGGAATGAGCTCTGGATATGTGCTCTTCCACGACTTTACAGCGTCAGTAACCCGTCCTCCAGATTCTGGCATGTGGTAAGCGATCGCATAAGCTCCAATTACAATTGTCAACCGATTCGACGCCAATTCCGCCAGCAACTGACCGCGCCATGCGGGCGCGCACTCCTTCCGCGGAGGAAGGTCTCCAGATTTACCCTTGCCGGGATAACAGAATCCCATGGGAACGATGGCTACTTTGTCAGGATCGTAAAACGTGGCCTCGTCCACTCCCATCCATTGTCTCAGTCTGTCACCAGATTTGTCGGCGAAAGGTATTCCTGATTCAAAAACTTTTCTGCCCGGCGCCTGACCCGCGATAAGAATCTTGCTTCGTCTTGAGACCTGAACAATCGGACGGGGATCCACTGGAAGGTCTTCAGCGCAGATCGTACAGGATCGAATGTCGGATAGCAGCTCCGAGAGTTCTATGTCACTTCGAGATTTTGTCATCCACGAGATACAGATCTACGATTTCTTCTGCAGGCTCCCTGACTGCCGGAGAGCTTCGATTGGTCAGCACAATAACCGTAAGGCTGTCATCGGGGAACCGGGAAATGAAGTTTCTGAAACCGCTGGTACTTCCGGAATGTCTGTACCGTTTATGTCCTTTGTAGGAATCGATTCTCCAGCCAAATCCGTAGAGCTCTTTGTGTGGTGTAAATGCTAATCGCATCAAACTATCCGAGACAAGCATATTGGTGTATAACGCTTGATCCCACAAGTACAGGTCGTCGATCGAGGAATATATTCCACCATCGCCTAGCACGGCTCTTGTAAGGCTCTGGTCCGTTTGTTCAATTGAATCTGCATGAACTGTATACCCGAGCGCTCGCATGGGTACAGGTTTTGTGCCTTCCACAAACGCAAGCGTGCCCTCCATCTTCAGTGGTTGAAAGATGTTTACCTCCAGGAAGTCCGGGAAACTCATACCTGAGAGTTTTTCGATGACCATTGCAAGTACAGCGTATCCCGAGTTACTGTACTGATATGCTTCGTCCGGTGCAAAATAGGTCGAGTCGGCCTGAGTCATCATCTGCAATACGTCGGCATCATGTACCTGTACGGTTGCCGTGTCGGGAATCAGAGATTCGTAATCCAACATTCCCGATGTATGATGTAATAGATGCTCGATTGTGATTTCGTCAGCAAACGGTTGCATCTCCGGAAATATTTCGCGTATCGGTGTATCGAGATCAAGTTGTCTTCTGTCAATGAGCATCATGATACTCATTGCGGTGAACTGCTTGGTGATGGACGCGAGCCGGAAATTGGTGGCGGTGCCGACTTCAATCGAATCCTCGATATTAGCCATGCCAAATCCGCGGTGAAACACTTTTTCTCCATTGTGGATGATGCTTACTGCAGCTCCAGGAGTGTGCTGACCGGAGTACGCGTCGAGGATTCGGTCAATGCGCGTTTCTTTGTCCACCACACAGCCCGTAAGTATCAGAAAGAGAAACAGTATGGTCCATGTGCGTTTTGTCATCTCGTAATGCGTTGAGAATTGCAAAATTAAAGATAGCAACGACGACCGCAGAAACCCATGAACTAGTCAGACAGTCGCTGTAGCAACACAAAGAACGAATCGTTTCTTGTGATTTCCTTGTACCGGCCGATTTCCACGACGTCGAAAATCTCGGCAACCATCTGGATGACATCATTTTCTGTGCGTAGAACAACACGTAGATCATTCTCAAAGTACTCTCCCTCACCGTACCAGAAGGAATGCAATGCAAGTCCTTCCGGCCGAAGGATGTCATACTGTCTCTCAAACGACCGGGCGAGTTGCCGATCTGTTAAATGATGCAGTACTTTGTTGGAGTAGATAGCGTCGAAATGCTTTCGCGTCCTCAGGGACATAGCTTCGAGCCGTAGAAGTTTCTGGTCGGGATGCTTCTTCCGGTACCTGTCCAGAAAAACCTGCGATCGATCAGAGCCCACAACTTTAAAGTGTCGCTTGAGCTGATCCAGATCCGTCCCGGGGCCCATCCCGATTTCCAGAACGTCCGCTTCCGGTAGAAGGTGCCGCTTCAGTACCCGAACGAGGTTGCTCCCCGAATAGCCTTCGGCCATTCGGCAATACGTCTCTACATTTTCCGGGATATCGTAATAGTCTTTCTTCCGCCGTCCTGCCATGGGTGTGGGTTTGAGCGCGCAACAATCGTTTTCGAACCGTAAACGGCTTCACCTCCTGACGCGTTCCGCAACCGTGCTGAGTTGACAGCACGGACTGGTTATAACCCGGTGTTGTCAAACATCTTGAGACGATCGACCACATATAGAGCATCGCGCAGGCTCGCTCCCGTTTGAATACGAAATAGTCGTACAGCCTGCTGATGCTTACCACTATCGCCGCTGGTTGCAAGAGCTTGCACCTCCTCTGAAACCAGTAGTGTCAACCTCTCGATCGAAGATGAGATGGAAGAAGAATCTTCGTCGTCGAATATCAGTGCGATTAACTCAACCATGGCGGCAGTGAAGGAAATAGTTTCGTTACGAAGGTACGCGTATCCGGTTGCAACGACCTGGGCCGCCTCGCTTATTAAATCTTTTCGTAAATAGTATTACCGGAGAGCTCATCATCAATACGATATACAACGTTTGATTCATCATAGTATGCATTGAGAACAAAACGCACACCCCTGTTCACGAAGTCGTAAATAAACTGATCAGAAACAGGGATCGGCTTGCTATTGAGATCATCAGCGTCAATCCATTCAAGGACACCCTCGCCCGTCTGTACTGGATCTGCCATCTCGATCTCACTCCTATAGACAAAGCAAATCCAGTTATTGAGGCCCGGTGAGTTGTCTACAAGGATGCCACAGAATTCTACGTTTTCCACGTGAAATCCTGTTTCCTCCGCAGTCTCACGAATAGCAGCGCTGGCGGGCGATTCGAATGCCTCCATTTTACCCCCGACCGGTGTGTAGTAATCTCGATTCGGTTCACGGTGCCGCCGGAGCAACAGATAGTGCTTCCCGGCTGTCAGGATACATAGGACAGCGGGTTGTTTGTGGCCAAATGGAACGTGCATTCTCACCTCGAAGCGGACATCATGACCGGGCGCCCGGGTATGGCGCATGTCAGACAGACGTCCGAAAAATAATTATTTGGACAAAGAGTGTAACGGATTAAACCGAAACGGCACAGAAGATCGTCCACTATCCCGTAAGGACACGAATATCGTGGCTTTAGCCACCTCAGGACGCCGTAGTGGATGACGGCAATGAAGCGGATGATTCGACCAAACCACCTGTGGAGTCGATCATCCGCTTTTTTTATGCCTTATTTTTCAAAAACCTTGAAACTTTATCGTTCTCAGACGTATTATTTGACTAATCAATCTTTTATGATACCGCTATGTCGCTGCGCGATGAAATTAAACAAACCCGCCCGTTCGAATCGACAGGTCACGAGGCGACAGTAGCGTTGCTTCGGACTGCGTCGTCGGTCAAGCGATCGTTTGAGGCACTGTGTAAACAATACGGTGTCACGCTGCAGCAGTATAATGTCCTGCGCATTTTGCGTGGAGCGGGTTCACCCCTTCCAACCATGGAGGTCGCAGATCGCATGGTCGAATACGAGCCGGGAGTAACCAGGCTCGTAGACCGCATTGTAGCGAAAGGATTGGTGGAAAAATCCATTTGTAAAGAAGATGCGCGCCGTCATCTGTGCGAATTGACAGATGAAGGAAGTCAGCTTCTCGACAAGATGGCGCCAGTGCTCAAAGCACTGAATAATAAAGTAACGTCGGGACTGAGCGAAGAGGATGCGGAGAAGTTGGTTGTACTCCTGGCTGATGTTCGTAGTACCCTGGCATCCATTTAACATTTTTTTACATTAATATTTGACTAGTCAAGAATTATGGAACTTACAACAGGCAATATTGACAGGGCTAAGGAACTTCGGTCTATGGTCGGTGAACTCAACGACTTGATTCTGAATGGACAGATGATGGATGGCTTCGAAAAATACTATTCGGAATCGATCGTCATGCAGGAAAATGATGGAGATGCAATCGTCGGTAAAGAGTAAAATCGCCAGCGCGAATTGGAATGGCTGGGCAACATCACAGAAATTCGAGGCGCTGAGGTAAAATCAGTCGCGGTCGATGTCGACAACGATATCACGACGGTGCAGTGGTTTATGGACTACAGTCATGCTGAGTGGGGTTCAAAGACCTACAATCAGGTAGCTGTGCAGGAGTGGGAAGGTTACAAGATTGTAAGCGAAACCTTCTACTACGGATCGTAACAATCAGGATTTATTCCTTCGATGAAGCTGGCGTCATTTTGGCGCCAGCTTTTTTGTTTTAGCGAACCGGAAAATCGAAGTACTCGTCGCGAAATGGTTCGGCTCTGTATGTGTAGTGCCACCACTCACGACTGTAATTATCGAACCCGTGCTTCTCCATGATCAGTCGCAGCAGCAACCGGTTTGATCGTGCGACGCTGTTTATCGCGCCATTCGCCGTATGCGACAACTCATCAAAGCAGTCGTATCCGGTTCCCATCTCGAGTTCACCTGTCTGCCCATATT